>DVHB01000039.1 GCA_018712405.1 Candidatus Coproplasma stercoripullorum | reverse complement strand
CTGCCGTTTCCCTTCGGGAGCCTCGGCAGGGCTTGACGCTTACGCGCCAAAGCCAGAACGAGGCGCTTCGAGCAGCCGTGCGAGATGATTCAAAAAGCCGCGGGGCAGACAAAAGTCTGCCCCGCGGCTTTTGGTCTACCTGCGCGGATTCGAACCGCGGGTCTCCAGAGTCGGAGTCTGACGTGTTATCCAGCTGCACTACAGGTAGATTATCAAATTAAAAACAAAATTACCCCCGATATATGCCGCAACTAAAATAATTGCCCCGCATATATGGGCGAAATAACGCACAACAAGCACAGAACAGCAGAGCAATTTAAATTGACCGCTATATATGGCCGATTTAACGCGCACTGTCAGCAGAATCTGTTCTTCTCCTCATCGTACAGGCAGCCTATGGAGGCCAGGCGGCGGTAGAGCTCGGCACAGTCCCAGCCGCACTCCTCGCACAGCTCTTCGGGCGAGGGAGCGCCGTCGCGCAGCTTCATATTTACTAAAGAGAGCAGCATTGCGCTGTCTTTGGGCATTTCCATAAAAATATCCTTCTTGCGGCCCCGGCCGCAACTAAAGGCGAAAGCCGCCTGAGGTGAAGTGATGAGCGCGCTTTGCGCGCGTGATAAGCGATAAGTTGCCCTGCGGGCAACGAAATGATAAAAATACCTTCGTATTTTTAGTTGCGCGGGCTTGCGCCCGCACGGCCGCACGCCCGCGCGTAAAAATATTATAACATATCCGCAATGCGTTTGCAATCACTTTTATTTGTGTTATAATTGAGAAAACTGTTAAAATTGCCGCGGCAAGCGCAGATTTTAGTGCAAAGGCGCGGACAATTACAAAATTTTAGGTATAACATGAAAAAAAAGACTGCCGTAGTGGGTTTAAGCGGCGGGGTAGACAGCTCCGTCGCCGCCATCCTTTTAAAGGAACAGGGCTACAACGTAATCGGGCTGTTTATGCTCAACTGGGAAGAAGAGGGCGAGAACGGCGCCTGCACCGCCGAAGAGGATTTTGCCGACGTGAAGCGAGTGTGCGCGGCGCTCGACGTGCCATACTACAGCGTCAATTTCGCCAAGGAGTATTACGGACGCGTATTTGAATACTTCTTGCGCGAATACAAGTCGGGGCGCACGCCCAACCCCGACGTACTGTGCAACCGCGAGATAAAGTTCGGCCCCTTCCGCGAATACGCCGAACACCTCGGCGCTGACATAATCGCCACGGGGCACTACTGCGGAATTGCGCACGAGGGCGGCAGGAATTATCTTTTAAAGGCAAAGGATAGGGGCAAGGACCAGACCTACTTTTTGAACCAGGTGCGCGAGGAGCAGTTGAACAAGGTGGAATTTCCGCTTGCAAACCTCACCAAGGCCGAAGTGCGCGAGATCGCGCAAAAAAACGGGCTCGCCAACGCAAAAAAGAAGGACAGCACGGGCATATGCTTTATCGGCGAGCGCAACTTCAGAGCGTTTTTAAAAAATTACCTGCCCGCGCAGCCCGGCGAGATACGCACGCTTGAGGGCGAGCACGTGGGCGAGCACGAAGGACTGATGTACTACACCCTCGGCCAGCGCAAGGGTCTGGGCCTGGGCGGCATGCACGGCGAGGACGGCAGGTGGTTCGTCGTAAAGAAGGATCTGGAGCACAACGTGCTCTATGTTTCGCACGGGGACGAAAGCCCGCTGTATTCCGCGGCGTGCACGGCGGAGGAGTGTAACTATATCGGCTTCGAGCCTCCCGCGGGCGAGTTTGAGTGCACGGCCAAGTTCCGCTACCGCCAGCCCGAACAGAGGGTGCGCGTGAAATTTGAGGATGACAGAATGCACATAGAGTTTGCCGAAAAACAGCGCGCCGTCACCGAGGGACAGTATGCCGTGCTATACGACGAGAGGCGCTGCCTGGGCGGAGGCGTGATAACAAAAGTGCGATATTGAAGGGCATAATTAGAACGCAAAACTGCGCATACACAATTAGAAATGCATTATTTGCGGCATATTGCCGCACCAATTTTATATAACTAAATGCGTGCGGGCGCAAAATTTGCGCCCGCACGCTTTTCTGTTTCATACCGCACGTCTTAACACAGCACAACCGCGCCGCATCTGCTTCCTGAAATGGCCGTCGGACCGCATATATGTGCGGCCCGACGGCCGTCTTTGTCTCAAAGTCAGTCCTCCATTTCGGTGAGCGACATGGGCGTGCCGTCCGCCACCTTGTAGCCGAGTTTTGAATAGAACCCCTCTTTTCCGGACGAGGCGATGAGAACTATCTTTAAATAGTCCCTGTAATGCTCATGCAATCTCTCGGCAAGCGCCCTGCCTATGCCCCTGCCGCGATAATCGGGCAGCACCAGCAAATAGTGCACATAGGCCGTCATAACGCCGTCATCCATGGCGCCCGCAAGCCCCACCAGCCTTCCGTTATCACGCGCGGCGAGCACATAGCCGTAGCCGCGCAATGCAGCGGCCAGCTTTTGCGGGTATTTGCCCGACGCCCAGCCCGCCGAAAGGAACATTTCCTCCAGCTCTTCTTCTTTGAAATCCTTCTCCTCAATATAAATTAACCCCATAATATGCCTCATTTATTTAAATTCAGTCTGCACTTACTTCCGGTCTATACTTCCTGCCGTTTTTCAATTGGACGGCACATATGCCGCAATTAATGCCGTTCATTCGGCATTTTCGGCAATTTGCCTTTCTACTCCGCCACAGCGACCTCTGCCGGGACCCTTTTACCCTTACGGGGACGCTTCTTCAGCTCCTCCTCGATATCTTCGCAGGTCTCCTTGAGCTCCTCGTCGGTACCGGCGATCTCCACGCCGTCCAGAATATTTTGCAACCGGTATTCCTTGTTCAGATATCTTATCGTCTGAAAGCCGATCACCGCCGTAAGCGTGCCGTTTGTGAGACCCTGCACCGAGCTGTCCACAAGCGCCGAGATGGCGGAACCTAAAAACGGTATGCCCTTGGCGGCGTCGCCCATCGTCTTTACTATGCCGTTGCCTATCTTCACCGAACCCAGGCCGTAAGATATGAGCGAATTGCGCACTACGGCGGCAAAGATCTTTACAAGCCGCGTATCCGAAGGGCGGAAACCGTATAGAAACACGATATCCTTTATAAGCTGCAGGTTTACGACGGCGACGAGCGCCGCGTCGGTGCGCGACTGCTGGGATAATGCAGAGTATGCCGCAGATTTGAGCGCATAGCGGAATATGTAGTCCTTGGCAGTCTTTTTTACCCTGCCCGAATAGAGCGCCGTGAGCGAGCGCTTTATCCCTTCGTCATCATTATTAGCGAGATATGCCGCAAGCTCGGCGAGTACGGCATCGTCGTACCAGCCTGCGTTTTCGACGCGCGCGCCGAAATCTACCATACGCTCGGCTATTGAGCGGCGCAGCCGCCTGTTATGCCTCTTTGCCGAAGCCGCGTGTGCGGCGTTTACGTTTGTATGAAAGTAATCGAGTCTGAAAATTTTGACGAGCGGCACGACAAACAGCAGCACAAACAGTATTACCGAGACGCCCGCGGCGGCATAGCCCGCATATTGGCTGAGTTCCCATATCTGAAGGGTAATTGAAAGCAGGCACCATGCCAGGAATACGCCCACCACGCCCGCTATTATCCATATCAGCACGCGCGCGCCGCGCGCATTGCGGTTTTTTACGTATTTTTCTTCATACTCGTAAATGGTCATTTTACGAGGTTCCTTCTGTTCGTTTTTCATATTTTTATACCTGCTTTTAAAATTGACCCGCATATATGCCGCAAATAACGGGGTATGATGCAGCATAATCAGAGGTCTATGCCGAATTTGTATAGTTCGCTTTTTGAAACGCCCCTGTCCTTTGCGGCGCGCTTTACAGCCTCCTTTTTATCCAGCCCCTGCGCCATATAGTGCTTTATGTGCTCCGTCTCCGAAAGGCTGTTGAGAGCGCACTCCCCTTCGGGCGCACCCCCGATGATCAGCACATACTCTCCCCTCTTTTCGCCGGGGAGCCCCTCTTTTAAGGTAAACGGGCGCGCCTCTTCGTGTATCTTGGTTATCTCGCGCACGGCACAGGCGGGGCGGTCGCCGAACACGGCGAACATGTCCGCGACATACCTGTCGACATCCTGCGGGGCGGCGTGGAAGATGAGAGTTACGTCAAGATCTGCGTACTTTTCCAGCAAACGCTTCCTTTCTCCCTGCCTATCGGGCAGAAAGCCGATAAAAGCAAAGCGGTCGGCGGGCATAGCCGCAAGTATCAGCGCCGAAAGCGCGGCGTTTGCGCCCGGAATAACGGTATATTCCACGCCCGCCCGGCGCAAAAGCGCGCACACCTCGCCGCCCGGGTCGGAGATTACCGGCATGCCGGCGTCGGAGATTACGGCGACCTCTTTGCCCGCCTGCGCTTCGGCAATTATCTTTTCCGAAGCCGCGCGCTCGTTGAACTTGTGGCAGGCCACGAGCGGCTTTTTTATCTCGTAAGCGTTTAAAAGCCTGAGCGAATGGCGGGTGTCCTCGCAGAATATTACGTCGGCGGCGCGCAGCACTTCCAGCGCGCGCAGGGATATATCCTTCAAATTGCCTATGGGAGTGGCAACGAAATAGACCATCAAAAATCTCCTTGATTCACAAAAATTTAGTTTTGGCCAAAACTAAATTTTTCGTGAGTTTGAGAAACTATGTTTCTCTTCGCGCGACATTTAAGGGCCCGCGAAACATATAGTCGCGCGAATTCACTTCCGGTGAGCCAGCTTGCGCTGCATATTGGGACGAGCGGCACTCTTCATAGCACAACAGACACCTGTTGTGCGTGTGCCGCGGAGAGACCGCAACATGCCGAGC
>DVHB01000038.1 GCA_018712405.1 Candidatus Coproplasma stercoripullorum | reverse complement strand
GTGCGTAAAAGGATGGTTACAAATAACATAAACACTTTTTTTGAAAAGACTTTCGGGCGCAATACCTTTGATAAACTTAGCAGCCTTGCAATGAGGTATTCAAAGACGGCGGAGTATATAGTAAAATACCTTGAAAAGGACGGCGGAAAACTGATATGCTCGCGCGGGTTGGATACTTTTATAGAAACAGAGGTGGATAGCGAAGATATAATATGTCCTTTGCATCCGGACGAACTGTATGACGACCGCAAGTACATACTTTTTGACGATTTTAAGGTGTGGGACAGGAACGGCGAATATTTAGGCGCATTCAACCGCAGTTTGTTGCCGCTGCTTAAACTTGTGAGTTGACCCATATATATACCGCAAACAACTTCATTTTAATGATGATGGCGATAAAAGCTGAAATTAAAATGAGTGGCATATATGCGCCGAATAACGCGTTTATCGTGTGAAAATGGCCTTATTGCTAATTAACCCACATATATGCCTTAAATAACGCAATTTTAACTCGAAATATCGCCGAGGCGTTTGTCATGAAAAAATGAAAAGCGGAACGGCGGCAAGGCGATAAAAACGGGACTTTGCAAGCGGTTCAGCGCAAAGCCCGTTTACGCCTCGCCGCTTTCGTCGCGGCAAACTGCGCTGTGTTATTGGTTTAACGGTTAGTTTGCTCAATTCGGTTGAGTGTGTGCGCTTAAGTCGGCGCCCGCGAGCGAAGCGAGCGGGTGACGGAACGGCGATAGCCGTTCCGTCAGCTGAAAGCCGCCGCTTGTTAATAACTTAAGCGCACACACTACAGCCATTGTTAAATTTATAAGATATATTTCGCATTTTATTTAAAATGATAGATTTAATTTTAAAATAAACTTATTTTTTTAAGGATTGAAATATTGCGAGTTTCGTGATATAATAATTTTGAAAACTTGTTGGGGGCAATAATGATTAATGTAGCTATAGTAGATGACAATAGCAAAGATATAAGTCGTTTACAAGAGTGCTTAAAATTGTACGGGGAAGAAAAAGGCATAAACTTCTCCATTAAGACATTTTCTAACGGCGTGGATTTCCTTACCAGATTCCGTCCAGAGTACGATATAGTTTTTCTGGACGTGGATATGCCCGATATGAATGGGTTTCGCACGGCCGAAAAGCTTCGCGAAATGGATACCGACGTTGTGCTTGTTTTTGTGACAAATCTTGCGCAGTATGCGATAGAAGGCTATAAATACGATGCGATAGATTACGTTGTTAAGCCGCTCAAATACTATCCCTTTGCCATGAAAATGAAAAAGGTCGTCCAACGTTGCAGTGACAGGCGCGAAAACGCCATATTTGTGGCGACGGCCACCGGGCAAGCAAGATTACCGGTGCAGGACATATATTATATTGAAATTAATCTTCATGAAATAATATATCATACAGATCACGGCGAATATTACGCGCGCGGGACGCTGAAAAAGGTGGAAGAACAGTTGCCCAAATCGGAATTTTGCCGTTGCAACAGTTGCTATATCGTCAATCTGAGGCATGTGAACAATGTCGATGGCAATACTGTTGCGGTGGGGAATTTCAAGCTTGCACTCAGCAGGCCGAAGAAGAAACTTTTTGTTGACGCATTGCGTGCATTCTATGAAATGAGAAGGTAACGATATGCCGCCCGTATATTCTTTTGCGTACAGTTACCGCACAATGGTTTTATGTGTTTGCGGGCTGATAATATTTTTCCCTAAACAACCTAAAAGAAAGTACTGGCAGGTTATTCTTGCTGCAGGGCTCGCCGTATATGTGCTGTTTGTTTTCTGTTATACATATTTCTTTGACAATTTTTTCAGGAATGAAAATGTTTTTCTCGCCAGCTCGACTTATATTATACAGTATGTATTTATAACGGTCATCGCCTTTGCCTGCCTTGAAAATAATTTCATGGGTGCGCTGTTCTGTTCAACTACGGCATATACGCTTGAACAGCTTGTTTCAAGAATATGCGGACTTATAGGCAGCTTTTACATCGGTACAGATAATGTGTTTTTATACGATATGATATCTGCCGCGATGGTAACTGTGGCAAGCTGTACGGCCGCTTACTTTATTATTTTATGGAAGAAAGGCAAGCGCAACAGAGAGATAAAAGTTGTCAAGCCTGTTCAGCTGCTTATAACCGTGCTTGTTGTTGCGGTCATGATATTTATAGAACAGGCCGCGGCAATAGAGCAGGCGGGCGGTCAAAGCGCATTGGAGGGCATTCTTTCTTATATTTCTTCCATATTGTTCGCGTTTGTCGTGCTTGCGCTTGAATATAATATGCTTTCGCGCAAGGAGGCGACGGACGAAAATAAGCTTATGAAGAGTCTTATGGCGCAGGAGCGCGAACAATACGAATTCAAAAAGAGTCTTATCGACACCATAAATATAAAAGCGCACGATTTAAAGCACCAGGTCAGGGCGCTCAAAGGCAGGGTTTTGCCTGATGAACTGCAAAAAATCGAACAGGCTGTGGAGCTCTATGACGCATCAAAAAAAACCGGCAATACCGCGCTGGACGTGGTGCTTAATTCCCAGAGCCTTATATGCGAAAACAAGGGCATAGAGTTTACCTGCATGGCTGATGGCGCGGGGCTTTCGTTTATGTCCGATTCGGATGTCTATTCGCTTTTCAGCAATATCCTTGATAACGCGGTAGAAGCGGTGATGCAAGTTGGCGAACCTGAAAAACGCGCCGTGGCGCTTACCGTTTTGGTAAGGGACGGAAACCTGTATATACATGAGGAGAACTATTGCAACGATAAAGAAGTCAAGTTTGTCAACGGTTTGCCGCGTACGACCAAAAACGATGCCGTTTATCATGGGTTTGGTGTAAAAAGTATCATTGCCACGGTAAAAAGTTACAGTGGCGATTGCAAAATAAACGTAGACGATGGCATTTTTTCGGTGGATATAACCATCCCCGTGTAAAGCGTTTGCGCCGATAAAATTCAATATAAAGTATAACAGTAAAGCCCGACATTGTTATCGGGCTTTTTTGTTTGTATTGTACAGGAAATGTTCTGTTTTTAACAAGAAATGTCTTTTTTGTTGCGCATATTTTTCCTATGTATATACTAAAAACGCATTCGGCGGAACAGGTCTGCCTAAAAAATACAGGAGGAAATCATGAACAGCAAAACAAAAAGCATCGGCAAAAAGGCGCTCGGTTGTATGCTGACCGGCATAATGTGCGCGTCTGTAGTTGCTGCAGCGCCTTCCTGGCGCATGGCGAGCGCGGACGAGAGCACGGCAAACGGCAAAGACCGTTATGTGTCGCAGTACGACAGTCTTGAAGAGATGTACGACGCGGAAGCCGAACTCAACCTTGAAATCGCTAAAGAGGGCATGGTTCTTTTAAAGAATAAGGACAAAGCTCTGCCCCTTTCACGCGGCGACGGGGTAACACTGCTCGGAGAGAGGTCGTATAACATCTATCCCGGCAGAAGCGGCGTACCGGGCAATAGGGCGCCCGCAGTCACTCTTCCGGAAAGCCTTGAAAGTGCGGGGCTTAAAGTAAACGGCCGCGTTCAGGGCATGTACGAAAACAACGGTGAAGGTACGCTCATGACCGAGGTCACATCGGGTGGAGAAGTTGATTTTGACGGTAAGCATTATAATTCCGCGGCAAGCGGCATGCTCGACGATGCGTTGAACACTTTTAAGACGTATGGCGATGCGGCGATAATCACGCTCAGCAGAGAGGGGGCGGAAGGCGCGGACAATGCGGCTTACAATGTGCCCGGGCACAGCAATCCCGAAGACCATTATCTGATGCTGACGGATGCGGAAAGGGAGACGATAGCGTTCGCAAAAAAGCACTTCGACAAAATAATAGTGCTTTTAAATATTCCCAGCATGATGGAAATAGGCGCGCTTAAAGACGACGATGCCATATCGGCGATAGTACAGATATCACTTCCCGGCAGAAACGGCGTGGGTGCGCTAGGCAAGCTGCTTACCGGCGAGGACAACTTCTCCGGCAAGCTGATAGAGTTTTTCATGCGCGACCTCAAACAGGATCCCACATGGTACAATTTCGGCAATTACGGCCAGGCTTATAACACTATATACGGCGATGGTTTCCTGGATGACCGCGGCGTGCTAGACGGCACTATGGCACCCAGAATGGGACGCGGCGTGATGGAGGCTTACAGCGACCTGGAAGTAGCGATAGACTATGCCGAGGGCATTTATTTCGGGTATCGCTATTACGAAACGGTTGCCGCAGACCTTGGCGAGGAAGGTGAGGAATGGTATCAGGCCGCAACGGCTTATCCCTTCGGTTACGGGCTTTCATACACCACATTCGACCAGCAGATTGAAAAGGTGGAAGGCGACCTTTCTGCGGCGGACGGCAGCGTCGCCGTGTCGGTAAGAGTAACAAACACGGGCGATGTTGCAGGCAAAGACGTCGTGCAGCTTTACAGTACGCCTCCATACACGCCCGGCGGAATAGATAAGGCCGCGGTAAACCTTGTCGGTTTTACAAAGACAGACGAGCTTAAACCCGGTCAGTCGCAGACGGTAGAGGTTACTTTCAACGTAAAAGATCTCGCTTCTTTCGACTATAACGACGCAAACGGAAACGACAATGCGGGTTACGAGCTTGAAACGGGCGAATATGTGCTGAGCATACGTTCCGATTCACACACCGTGCTCGACACCTCTTCCCTGCAGTGTAATACTCTTCTTATGTGGGATGAAGACGGCAATCCTTCAACGCCTAACAACATTTTCAGTCAGGAAGAGGGGCAGTGGAAGCAGTACAATACGCTCGCTCACACCTGGACGGAATCGGGCGACGACCACTACCTTACCCGTGACAAACTCGTTCAGAACGGCGAGGTTTACGACCTTGCAGAACTTTCGTGGCTGCTCACCGACGATAACGAATTTACTCACGAAGCTTACAATGTGCTGAAGGGCAGAAAAGCATCGCATGCGTATGAAGATACTGACAACGTTCTCACGGATGAGGTAGAGGATGATTACGAAAATCTCTGGCTAAAGACGGCAGAAGACATCCCTGGCAACTGGACTCAGGGAACAGGCAAAATTCAGGAAGATACCGGCAGATATGCAATAGAGCTTTACGATATGGCGGGAGTCGATTACGACGACCCTCAGTGGGATACGTTCCTCAACCAGCTCACGCTCGACGAAATGCTTGAACTCGTGCTAGACGGCGGCTATCACAATGTTGCCATCGAAAGCATAGGCAAGCCGTATGTTCAGGATCTGGACGGCCCTTCGCAGCTTTCAAACGGCTGGGCTTGGGCGGGCGCTCCCCTCATAGGTCAGACGTGGAATCTTGACCTCTGCTACGAAATGGGCGAAGCCATAGGCAACGAAACCATGATGCTCGGCATCAACGGTTGGTACGGCCCCGGCCTCAACCTTCACCGCAATCCTCTTGGCGGCCGCAACTTCGAGTATTACAGTCAGGACGGCGTTCACGGCGGATATATCGCGGCTGCGGTTGTGCAGGGCGTGGTAGATATGGGCGGTCACGTCTATCTCAAACACGCGTTTGCAAACGAGCAGGAAACAAGCAGGCAGGGCGTTGCAACGTTTATGACCGAACAGTCTATCCGCGAAATTTACGCCAAGCCCTTTGAAATTGCCGTTAAAAAAGGTCATGCAAACGGCATAATGTCGTCCTTCAACCTCATAGGCATCAGCTCTTCCGCAAGCTATGCTGTAAATCAGCAGCTGTATGTCAATGAATGGGGGTACGAAGGATTCTCCGTAACCGACTTCTGGGTAGACGGCAACCCCATGTGCGGATGGCCTATGGGCGATCTTATCCGCGGCGGCGTTCTTCCCCTTTGCGCAATGGGTTCGGTTGGCAAAAATGATTATTCGGATATAGGCCTCGAATATAGCTGGGATGCAACAAAGCGCGACGGCAAGGGTATGCTGATGGTGCCTACCTATAACGAAAATACGGGCACGACAAACGTTCAGATGCAGAACGGCGTTCCCACTCCCACCGAAACGGAAGAAAGCGCAACTTCTTACTACTGGCTGCGCACTATGGTCAAGAATATCCTCTATATATCCGCAAACGGCAACTCCATGAACAACGGATATGCCGATTATATGATCAAAGCCAATTCTGCGCTCGCTCTCAAACTCGGAACGGCTGTTTCGGGCGTGAACATCCTCAGCGCACAGTCGCTTTCCGACCTCGGTTCGGTATTCGGTTCTTCGGGCTATACCCTTACGGCAAGCGGCCTTCCCGAAGGCCTCACGCTTGCGGCGGATGGTACCCTTTCCGGTACGCCTTCCGAGCAGGGTTCTTTCAAGGTAACTGTCAACATAACGGGCAATTACGGACTCAGCTACATAAAAGGATCAACCGAAATTCAGATAAACGTGGGCAACTTTGTTGAAGTTCCCATAACGGGCGTCAGCATAGACGGCAACAAGGCTACGTTTGGCAGTGCATACTCAGGCTCTGTAAAGGGCGATGCGTTCACTCTTACCGAAGGCGTCAACTGGGTTCCTAACGGCGATAAGGTGGCTGCAAACGTCAACAAGTTCATAAGCAAATCTTATTCTGCTACAGGCCTTCCCAAGGGAATGACGATAGATGCCGCAACCGGCGCTATAACCGGTACCCCTGAAGAAACGGGCGAATTCGTCGTAACCGTATCGGTAACGTACATAAGGGTTGTGCTTGCATACACCAACGGTACGATATTCGTGTACGACGCAGGCGAGCGCGTAGTCGGCACCGACGGCACGCCTTCTGCCGTAACCTATACAGGTCAGTATAACTTTACGGTAGACGGCGGCTACAACGTTACGTTCGAAGCCAACGGCGAAAAGCAGAACATAGGCGTCGCTACCGGCGAAACTGCCACCTTCGAAGAAATCGCAGACAAAATAACTGCACCCACCAACGGCGCATACAGATTCCTCGGCTGGGCTACTACCGAGGGAGTCGAAGCTCCCGATGTAACCGACGAAACGGTATTCACGCAGGCTACCACGCTCTATGCGGTATGGGGCGATCCCGATATATTCATTGAGGACGGTTACTGGGTGGTTAACGGCGTCAACACTGGCATCCCCGCAACGGGAGCCGATGGCCAGGACGGTATGGACGGTCAGGACGGTACCGACGGCAAGACCCCTACCATAGAGATAGGTGAAGACGGCAACTGGATAATCAATGGCGAAAACACCGGCGTTCCAGCAACCGGCCCCGCAGGTGCCGACGGTCAGGACGGCCAGGATGGTCAGGACGGTCAGGACGGTCAGGACGGCAAAGATGCCGAAAGCGGCTGTGGTTCGGCCATCAACGGCATAACAGCCCTTGTTGTGGCTGTGCCTGTAATCGCCGCGGCAGCGGTAATCATGCGTCGCAGGCACAATAAAGAAAATAACTGACGCAATAAAAACTGTTAATGTTTGGGCGGGCAGAAATGTCTGCCCAAACTTAAAATTTATGCTCCGTTTCAGAGGTATCAAATGAAAGGAAAAATAAAAAAAGCGATGGCCGTCTGCGCGGCGGGCTGCATGTTTATGCTCGGTTTTGGCGCGTGCGTCGATTCGCCGCAGACGTATGAAGAAGAAGGCAATGTTATTACTTTCGATTACAACGACGGGTTTTCCCGCCCGTATACGGTAATTGTAGACGACTCCGACTCTGCCGAAGAGCCCGAAACTCCGCTCAGGGAAGGGTATAAGTTTATAGGATGGACTACCGAAAAGGACGGCGGTACTGCCATCGAGTTTCCCTATACGCCATCCGGCGATCAGACGTTGTATGCGGCGTGGGAGGCCGAAAAGTATAACGTCGTTTTCAATTTTGATTACGATAATAATATAGTAGAGCAGCAATGCGAATACGATTCTCAGATAAATGCCCCCGAAGCTCCAGAAAGAGAGGGATGGACGTTGTATGAATGGCGGATAAATTCTTCCGACGGCGCCGTGGCGCACTTCCCCTATACCGTAAAAAGAGATGTCACTTTTTATGCCAACTGGACGAATAACAGCGACATAATCACCGTCCAGTTCGATCTCGGTTATCAGCCTGCAGATCCTGTGGAGCCAATTGAGCCCCTAACGCTGATAAGCGGGGAAAGCATACGCAACAGCGACCTGCCCGAACCCGAACGCAATGGTTATACGCTCGAAGGCTGGTCACTCACCCCCGGCGGCAAACCTGTCGATATGCCTTTCAAACCTGATAGCAATTGTACACTGTATGCTGTGTGGGAAGAGGTGGCTTATACTGTCGTGTTCTGGACAAACTATGTCGACAACAACGTAATGTTCGATACAAAAACTGCCGTGGGCGGCGGAGCAATAGAAGCTCCCGAAGAGGAGCCTGTCCGCGAAGGATATATTTTCGACGGCTGGTATGGCAGTGCTAAAGGCGGCGAAAGAATCGAGTTCCCCTATACTCCTTCAGATGATACGCGCATATATGCTCATTGGAAACACACTCCCGTTGAAACCAACATATTCCAGGCAGAATATGTGGAGTTCGATTCCAACGAGCTCTTCCCCGGATATTCTGGCGAAAACCGCGGCGATGATATAATCGTGCAGGCTTCGTCTGCGGGCGTGCTCGTAGATAACGACTATCCTTTAAGCAACGCACAGCAGGCTGTGGGGCATCAGGGATTTGTTGTTTCTTATCTGTATAAGCGCGGCGCAACGCTCACATTCGTCATCAACAGTTCTGAGGACGTGCAGAATGCTTCGCTTAAAGTAAATGTAGGCATCGAATCTCAGCAGTCGGCTACGTTCGGCCCCACCGGCCTTAACGCATGGAAGGTCAGCGTCAATGGTCAATCGCTCAACTATACGCCTTTCACGCTCAGCATATCCGGCCCCGTTGTTGCCGGTTCAAGCAGGTCTGATTTCACGCTCGTCACTCTCGGCAACATTTCTTTGAAGAAGGGCGAAAATATCATTCAGCTCGTAACCGATAACGACAACGCCGTAATAGGCGGCACCACAAGGGCAAACGCTCCCATGGTCGACTATATCAGAATAGATAACTATGGCTCGGCCGTGCTCAGCTGGTCGCCCGTTTACGATAACTTGTATTGACGGAGGTGCATCGTGAATAAATTAAAAACGATTTTCAAAAGCAAAAACTGCATTGCATGGAGCATAGTAACGGTTGTATTGGCCGCTTTTCTCATAACGCTCACCATTTTGGAACACACAATGCTCTATTCCATTTTCGGAACCGTGCTCGGCGGCCCCATTCCGGTCACTGATGACAGAATAGAAAAGATTTACGAATCCGATTACAATTCCAAAGAGGATGCAACTGCCGCGGGTGCGGAAGTCAACCTTGATATTGCCAGGGAAGGCTTTATTCTTCTGCTCAACGAAAACAACGCCCTTCCCATAGCCACTCCTTCGTCGTCGCAGGCGGTAACGCAAAAGCCGAGGGTAAGCGTGTTCGGAAAAAATTCTGTCGACCTCGTTCTCGGCGGTTCCGGTTCGGGCGGCATCAGTGGCGAGGCGGCTTCGACTATTTACGACGGCCTTGAAGCAGGCGGTTTTGAAGTAAATCCCGTTCTCAAAGAATTTTACGAGGGCGACGCATCCGGCAGCGGCCGTTCAGGCGGCCCCGATCTCGGCACCGGGTCGAGTTCGGCACCCACGCTCGATATAGGCGAAACGCCGGTAAATATGTACACTTCCGAAGTACGCGAAAGTTTCGGTGAGTATAACGATGCCGCAATAGTAGTCATCTCTCGCCTCGGCGGCGAAAGCTGGGATCTTCCCCGCTTTCAGAACACCGCCAACGGCGGCGTTGAGGGCAGCCATTACCTTCAGCTCGACAACAACGAATACGCTATGCTCGATATGGTCACGTCGCGCTTCGATAAGGTAATAGTTGTGCTCAACACGCTCACGTCTTTCCAGTGCGATTTTATCGACCGTTACAACAATACGGCGAATAACAAGCGCATAGATGCGGTTGTGTGGATAGGCGGCCCCGGCGTCAACGGTGCGGAAGCGATAGGTGATTTTTTGAATGGCAACGTAAATCCTTCGGGCAGAACGACCGATATTTATTCGCGCGATTTCACTAAAGATCCTACATGGCAGAACTTCGGCGACAACTCTCAGGTCAACGGCGGAAAGGATGCTTCGGCCTATCTCGAAAACAATTCTGCCGTCGCCGGGCAATATATGGTGGCCTATGAAGAAGGCATTTATGTGGGATACCGCTATTACGAAACGCGCGCATACGAAGAAAAGCTTGTTGATCCACAGTCTGAATGGTATGAAGAAAACGTAATTTTCCCCTTTGGGTACGGTCTTTCCTATACGACTTTCGAACAGGAAATTGCGGTGGAAGGCAATCTTGAAGATGAAAACAGCACTCTTACCGTAAAGGTTACTTCCACAAATATCGGCGACGTCCCCGGCAAGGATGTCATTCAACTGTATGTCAGCCTGCCTTATATAAGGGGAGGAATAGAAAAATCGCATGTTCAGCTCGTCGACTTTGCCAAGACACCCGTTCTCGAAAACGGGAAGTCTTATACGGCAATGTTTACCGTCGATGTGTACGATCTTGCGTCTTACGATTACAACGACGCCAACGCAAACGACTTTAAAGGATATGAACTTGACCCCGGTCAGTATACTTTCTTTGCTAGTGCCAATTCACACGTGGACGGCTTCGCTTACGATTCTGCTTCTGTCAGCCTTGACAAAAATATACAGTTTGCCGAAGACCCGCAAACGGGCGTGGAAGTTGTCAACCGCTACACTACGGAAGATTTCAACGACATTCAGTACCGCCTTGCCGACGTATATGTTGAAACGCAGAACGGCGAGGAGTTGCGTAAAGGCATGTCCAGAACCGATTTCGAAGGCACGTTCCCTCAGCCTTTCACCGAGGAAGAGCGCAAGGTTATGACGATAAACGGAGTAAACGAGAGCGATGTTCTGTCCGATAAAACGCATAACAATACAGCTATTGCCTCAATTGCCGAACAGGAAGGCATGCCTGAACTTGATAAAGACGTTTTCGATATCGACGACGGCAACGGCGGCAAGCGCGCCATTACGCTGCGCGATCTTATAGGCGCGGATTATAATGATGACGACTGGCAGGTTCTGCTCGACAGACTTACGTTCAATGAAATGCTCGAACTCGTCAACAACGGCGCGTTCCAGACTGCGGCGATTTTATCGATAGATAAAAACCTCACCAACGATTCCGACGGCCCTGTAGGCTTCGTCAACTTTATGCCGGGTAAAAGTGAGGCGTATAAGGGTAATGCAACTTTTGCAACCGAAATTGTAATAGGTTCTACATGGAATAAGGATCTCGCCTATCAGATGGGCAAAATGGTCGGCGAAAACGGACTTTGGGGCGATGTGAACGGCAACGGTCTGCCTTATTCGGGCTGGTATGCGCCCGCCGTAAATCTTCACCGTTCGCCTTTCGGCGGCAGGAACTTCGAATATTATTCGGAAGACCCTGTGCTTTCTGGCAAACTTGCCGTAAACGTCATAAATGGTGCGCGCACAAAGGGTGTATATACCGATCTGAAGCATTTTGCCTTGAACGATCAGGAAACCAACCGCGCAGGCATATCTACGTTCTGCACCGAGCAGGCATTGCGTGAACTTTACCTTAAACCGTTTGAAATAGCGGTAAAGGGCGATGACGATCCAGCAGAAGTTGCTTCCGCAAAACAGGACGGCGTGGAAGAATACAAGGGGTCTATGGGCATAATGTCCTCGTTCAACCGCATAGGCACAAAATGGACGGGCGGCGATTACAGGCTACTCACCGAAATTCTGCGCGGAGAATGGGGCTTTGAAGGGCTGGTCATGTGCGATTATAAAACGAGCAACAGTGTTATGGATTCCCGTCAGATGCTGTATGCGGGCAATGACCTCATTCTTACATCTATGCCCGAATATATGTGGCAGGATGCAAGTTCTTCAAGTGCAGAAGACGTCAATATTCTTCGTCAGGCGGCTCATAACATACTCTATACGGTTGCCAACAGCAACTCCGTAAACGTCAAGGTAATAGGTTACAGAACCGAATGGTGGATAACCGCAACAATCGTCGTTGACTGCGTTGCGTTTGTTGGTCTTGCCGTATGGGGTTTCTTTGCAATAAGAGGGGCGCTCAGAAAACAGAAGACGTCGGTTGATGTGTCCGGCAAAGACAATGCAGAATAATTAACTTAAAATGTTTAATTTGTGTTTTTCCTCTTATTAAGGCGGGCGGCGCATGATATGCGCCGCCCGCTAAAATTTTGTGTCCGAATTATGTGTTATAAATTGGAAGAGGGGTTAAAGGGCCACATTTTGCAAAAAAATAAAAAAGTGTCCCCTTAACTTGCCTTTTTGCGCTTTTCCTGGTACAATACTAATGAAAGGAGGGTTGCAGAATGGAGTTATTTGTTCGTGAAAAGTATCTTAAAAAGATGCGCGGGTTTTACCATGATACCGAAATAATCAAGGTAATAACAGGCGTCAGGCGTTCGGGCAAGTCTTGCCTTATGGAGATGGTGAAAAACGAATTGTTGCAAGGCGGCGTTCAGTCCGGGAACATCATCTTTCTCGACTTGGACAGCAGGGCATACAGAAAGGTCAAGTCGGCTGACGGGTTGGAAGCCCTTATCGACTCTTTTTCCGAAGCAGATGGCACAAAATATCTGTTTATAGACGAAATTCAGAACGTAAAAGATTTTGAAGAGGTTGTCAATGCCTTCCGCAGCAGCGGGGAGTATTCTATATTTATCACGGGCTCCAATTCTTACCTGCTCAGCGGCGAGCTTGCAACCAAACTTACCGGCAGGTATGTTGAGTTTGAACTATTTCCGCTCAGTTTCGACGAATATCTCGACATGAAGGCGTTTTTGGGCAAGGAAGTCAACGCAAACCTGTTGATAGAGCTGAACAACTACTTGCAGGAAGGCGGTTTTCCCAAGGCAATGCAGTACGATGATTTTGCCGATAAGCGCACTTATGTAAGGTCGGTTATCGACGAGATCTTTGAAAAGGACATAAAGCGGCGTATAAAGGTGCGCAACGTTGAAACTTTTAACAACGTAAGGAATTTTATTATAAACAATTTCGGCGCTACCGTAAGCATAAAGAGTTTGCAGGAGGCGTTATCCAAAAACGGAATGGAAGTAAAGCGAGCGACTCTGTCGCGATATATCGGGGCACTCCTTCAAAGTAAGATATTGTATCAATGCGACCGCTTTGATATGAAGTCCAAGCGCGCACTCAGCGGAGAGAAAAAGTATTATCTTGCCGACATTTCATTTTATTTCGCAACCAATACTGACAATCGCATAAACTATGGCCCTGCTTTGGAAAATATGGTATATGTATATGCAAGAAGCCTCGACTATGCGGTCAGCGTCGGCAGGATAGGAAAGTTGGAATGTGACTTCATTCTCAGGGACAATAAGCTTAATTACAGTTACGTGCAGGTCGCTTATACGATTGGCGAAAACAAGAGTACGGAGGATAGGGAGTACGCGCCGCTTGAGTCTATTGCGGACAATTATCCGAAATATGTTCTAACTACAGATTATCTGTTGCAAAACCGAAACGGCATCAAGCATTTGAATTTGCTTGAATTTATGAAAAACCGTTCAAAATTTTGATTTCGGATCAAATGAATTTAAGGCGGAATAAAGCGCCCGAAGAAGGACTTTACGCGAGACTTATCATGCCTATAATGGTATAAATATTTTTTGTCGCAAATTTGTCGCAAAGATTTCTGCGGACACTTAAAACGGGGGCAATTTGGGCGAAAATCGCTCAAATTGCCCCCGTTTTTTATATTTTTTACACCTCGCGTTGTCCCTTCAAGTCCAACAAGCGGAGCCATTCCGGTGATAA
>DVHB01000037.1 GCA_018712405.1 Candidatus Coproplasma stercoripullorum | reverse complement strand
TGAAATTTCATGCGCACGCGGCCATATCTGCCGTAAAAAATTTAAAATTATATTAATATTAAAATTGTTTTTAATTATTTAAATATTTTTTATATTTATACCTTTTGATCTGCGGCTGAGGGCGGATATATTTTTGCCTTATGGCGTATGCCCCGCCGCGCCTGTACATGGTTATGCAGTCGCCCGCGATTATCGCGCCCGAAAATGCAACAAGTCCCACGCCTATAAATATGGCGCAGTTCATAAAAAACTGCGTGGGCAGAACGTATATTATCGGATCGGTGCGCGGGTTGAAAAGCCAGTTATCCTTGCCGGGGAAGAGTATTGCGTGGAAGATTTCAAACGCGCGGCCAAAATCGAGCGCTATGAGGCAGCCGAGAACTATGGGCAAAACTACCGCCGCTATCGCCGTATAGAACGCCGCAGAATGTCCCTTTGCCGAGCACAGCCTTATTGTTTTTGTGAAGTGCAGCGCAAGGATTATTATCAGCACGCCCGCGCTGGCGCCTGCAAGCGCCACATCTAAAACGAACAGCGGCTTACAGTCCATAAAGTGCGCCGCGCCCTCCTCGGAGTAGGGGAACACGCCCTCGCCGAACTCCCGCCCCGGCAGAAGCAGGTAGTCCATGATCTCGTCAAAGGCCTCCTTTATTTCGGCATAGGTGTGCCCGCTCGCCTGCTCTAAATTGAGCGTATCTATCTGAATGTAGTAAAACCAGCGGTTGAGTATGGGCAGGCTTATTGCAAACGAAAGCAAAAACGCAAACAGCGCAATAACGAATACTGCCGTCACGGCGCGGTTTACGGCGTGCCCCGCCTTTGATATGTTCATCAAAAATCTCCTTAAAATTACGCCCGCAGACGTGTTTTTATCGATTATTCAAATTATACCCCCGCAGCAGGGGAATGTAAAGCAAATGCTGAGTGAATGTAAGTTGAACGGCTCAACCTGCGGCCTCAATTTGTCTGCGCGCTCCCTCTGCATATGAGGCCGCGTTTTACAGAGAGAGCTAAAAGCGCCTGCGACGGCGCATAGAATATCCATATCAGCAGGCTTATTGCGTACAGCAGGTTGGCGGGCAGGTCTATCCCCGCGGTGTCTGCGGCGTTGAGCGCCACGCATATGTCGCAGCAGATAAACAGCGCCAGCCCAGCCGCAAATATTGCGTACGGCCCTGTATCCTGAACATTTCCGCGCGTTCTTTTTGCGCACAACAGGCATGCCTCAGTAAAGTTTGCCGCAAGGTTTGCAAAATAAAAGGCGGCAAGCGCGGCGAGCAGCTTTTCCTGCGGGAGAATGAGCGTTGCGGCCGCAACTATGCACGCGCACACCGCGGCGCGGGCGCAGACGCTCGCGGTCAGGTATTTAAAATTTTGCGCACCTGCCTTTCGCACAAACAGTATGCGAGCATAGTAGGCAAGCTGCGCCGCCGAAAAGAAGGCGAGAGAGATGGGGTAATAATCTTCTAATATGACCATTATAAAGTCGGCGCATATCGTAAGGCAAAGAGCTGTCAGCATAATGGCGCCCTCTGCGCCGCTCTTTTTTATGCCTATCGCGGCAAACAGCGCGCAAACCGGCACGATAAAAAATTCCACAGGCCGCACGGCGTCGTATTCGCACATAGCATTCAGCGCAAGCGTCGTTATTATGATGCCTGCAAAGGCGGCGGCTATGCAGATATATGACGCCTTTTCCGGGGACGAAAGCTTTTTCATGATTAAAGTTTAAACCAAAATCGTCCGAATTGCAAGCACTGCCGCGTCTGCGCGCAGGCCAAGAGGTCGTTTTGACCGAAAAAAAATTAAAATTTTACTTTTATTTTACAACTTTGTGCATATTTTTTTACTTGCATATTGTATAATACAGATGAAGCAGAGGAAAATCTGCCCGAAATCCTTAACGGCACGGCGCGGAAAAGCGCACGGTGCGTCAGCTGACCGATAAGCGGCGCTGAACGGGGGAACGTCGTAAAAGTGCAGGGGGTTGAATTTTTCAACCATGCACTTTTCCGGCACAACATAAAAAACCTGCCGCAATAATCTTGCGGCTGTTTTATTATCGGATATAAAATTGCGGCGCCGCGCAAATTTGCGCGGCGCCGCAATTTTGATGTCAACAGACAAGTCATACAAAGCGGACGGGCCGAATATCTATATGTTAACAATCTTAGGGTTGACAATTTAGAGGTGACCGATGAATAACTACTACCGTTCGGGGGCGGAAGAGGTATTAAAAAGCCTGGGCTCGTCCCCTATCGGCATTACTGTCGAAGAGGCGAAGCTCCGACTGCGGAAATATGGCAAAAACGCGCTTGAAAAGGGCAAGAGGGCGGGTTTTTTAAAGCTGTTTATCTCCCAGTTCAAGGACGTGATGACTATACTTCTGATTGCCGCCGCGGCTATAACCGCTGCTATCGCCATAATCTCGGGAGACAGGGCCGACCTTACAGATACGTTTATAATACTGTTCATCATATTTTTAAACGCACTTGTTGGGACGATACAGCAGTATCGCGCAGATAAGGCCATAGAAAACCTGAAAAAGCTCTCGGTGTGCACGGTGAAGTGCCGCAGGGCGGGCAGGGATATACAGGTGAACAGCGAGGAGCTCGTCCCGGGCGATGTGATAAGCCTTTCCGAGGGCGATATGGTGCCCGCCGACTGCCGCGTGTTAGCCTGCGCCGCTTTGAAGTGCGACGAGAGCGCATTGACGGGCGAGAGCGTGGGCGAAATGAAGTCGGCTTCGCCCGTTGATGGCGAAAATATCCCGCTCTCCGCACGGAAAAATATTTTGTTCTCGTCTTCGTATGTATTGAGCGGCACGGCGACGGCCGTGGTGTTTGCGACAGGCATGCATACCGAAATAGGCGCCATCGCCGCCATGCTTACAGGCGCAAAAGAAAGCCCGACCCCGCTTGAAAACAGCCTCAACAAGCTCGGTAAGTTCATAACGGGCTTCGTGCTCGCTGTAACGGCGGTGATATTCATCCTCTCGCTCATTGTCCGCCGCGAGGGCATAGCGCAAAATTTTATGACGGCGGTCGCCATAGCCGTTGCCGCCATACCCGAGGGCATGCCCGCCGTTGTCACTATAATAATGGCCATGGGCGTGCAGCGCATGAGCAAAAAGAACGTCGTCATACGAAAATTAAAGTCGGTGGAAACGCTAGGCGGGTGCAACTATGTGTGCACAGATAAGACGGGCACACTCACCGAAAACAGAATGCGCGTGGCGGAAGTAAACAGCGCTCCCTCCGCGCGCGGCATGCTGTACCTGTGTATGCACGCCTGCGTGAACGTAAAGGGCGAAAGAGGCGCATATATGGGCGATCCGACGGAGGTCGCCGTAAAGGAGTACGCCTGCGCCCACCTGTCCGCGCCGCAAATTTCCCGACTTTCAGAGATCCCATTTTCATCCGAAAGGAAGATGATGACGGTGGGAGTAAGGCTCTCGCCGCAGGCAGAGCCTTTAAATGGCGCAGAAGCGGGCGAAAGAGGCGGTAATTCAGCCATATATGCGGGTGAATTCAGTTTTTCAAAGGGAGCGCCAGACGTTATGATAAAATCATGCGTCAAGATATGGACGGAGAGCGGCGTGCGCGCCATGACAAGGGCAGACAGGGATAGAATACTTGCCGAGAGCGACGGCATGAGTTCGCGCGCCTTGCGAGTGCTCGGCTTCGCCTGCCGAGAGGGGAGCGCCGCGGAGAGCGGACTTATTTACCTCGGCATGTGCGGCATGACTGACCCGTTGAAGGCGGGGGTGGAGAGGGCTGTTTCGGAGTGCGTGCGCGCGGGAATCACCACGGTAATGATAACGGGCGACCATAAAAAGACGGCGCTGGCCATAGCAAAAAAGGCGGGCATCGCAGGCAGCGAGGAGCAAGTCATCTCCGGTGAGGAACTCGACGGGCTCACGCCCGCACAGTGGAGGGAGGTCGTAAAGCGCTGCACGGTGTTTGCGCGCGTCACGCCGCGGCATAAAAACGCCATAGTTTCATATTTGAAGGAGAACGGGAATGTTGTGGCCATGACGGGCGACGGCGTGAACGATGCTCCCAGCATAAAGACGGCCGATATAGGCATTGCTATGGGCAAGAGCGGCACCGACGTGACGAAAAACGCCTCCGACATGGTGATCACCGACGACAATTTTACCACGATAGTCGCCGCCGTGCGCGAGGGCAGGCGGATATTCTCCAACATAAAAAAGACGATATGCTTCTTTCTGGCCACAAACCTTGCAGAGGTGCTTTCGGTGCTAGCTGCGGCGCTCGTATTTTTCAACTTTGATTTTCTGCGCTCTACCCAGCTTTTATGGATAAATCTGATAACCGACAGCTTCCCCGTGCTTGCGCTGGGGTGCGAGCGCGCCGACGACTACGCCATGCACCGCCCGCCCGAACGGGCTGAAAAGGCGCTGTTTTCGCGCGGGACGATAGCGTCGGTACTATTCTTCGGACTGTATATGACGGCCGCAACTCTCGGAGTGTTCGTAGCGGCGCTTGCGCTATGGGGCAACACGGCGGCAAGCACGATGACGTTTTTAACGATATCCTTTTTAGAGCTCTTCCATGCATTCAACACCCGTTCGGAGCGAGCCTCGGCGTTCAAGGGGCTGTTCACAAACAAAATTTTGATTGCAACGGTACTTGCGGGCATAGTCATAAATGTGCTGCTGTGCGCTGTGCCGCCGCTCGCCGCGGCCTTCGGCCTTGTGATGCTCACGCCCGTTCAATGGGCCATAGTAGCGGGTCTTTCGCTCTCCGTTGTGCTCGTCGGCGAGTTCTATAAGGCCGCGCTCCGCCTGAGTGACAGGCGCAGGGCAAGGCCGGTTAAGGAGAAGGGTAAAAAGTTTTTTGCCGTCAGGCAGCGGCGCGCAGGTTGATTTTCTGATTTGAATATGCGAACAATGTAAACGGCCGCCCGCCGAAATTATTTTCGGCGGGCGGCTGAAATTCTTTATATAAATAAATAATGTCGCAAGGCGGGTTTCCCGCCGTAAAGTTCAGCGAGCCGGCGCGAGCGTTAAGAACTTTACAAGGAATAATTCTTTACCACAGAATCCCTCCGCCTCGTTTCACTCGGCACCGTCTCGCCACCATTATGGTAAAGACATGGCGGCTCGGTCACCGTTCGCGCCTTGCACTTTGCGCTCACTCATCTCGCTGCAACACGCACAACGGGTGTCCATTGTGCTATGAAATGGCTTGCTCGTCCTTAATGGGAGGCTTTAGTGCGGAATTAATTCTACAATAAATACTGTGCGCAAGGCGAATTTAGTTCGCCGTTAAGCGCGACCACATTTGCTGCGGCAGCAGGCTCACTGGAAGTGAATTGCCGCGATTATATAATCGTGGGCCCTTAAAAATCGCGGCAAGAGGAACTTAGTTTCTCAAGCTCACGAAAAATGCCGAGCACGGCCTGCTCGGCATTTTTGTGAA
>DVHB01000036.1 GCA_018712405.1 Candidatus Coproplasma stercoripullorum | reverse complement strand
CAAATCACGGAATTTGTCTGCCGTTTCCCTTCAGGAGCCTCGGCAGAGTGTCGTTAGGCTCGCGCGGGCGCGGTCCGAACGAAAAATTCGTGAAAGATTTTATGCCCAACCCAAAACAGCAAAGAGGTTATATTCACTGAACACTGCCACTGCCACAAGCGAGACGGTTGACATTATTTTTATGAGTATGTTGAGCGACGGGCCGACGGTATCTTTGAGCGGATCGCCTACGGTGTCGCCCACGACAGACGCGTCGTGCGCGGAAGAACCCTTGCCGCAATCTTCAAGGCCGCCCGCCTCGATATACTTCTTTGCATTGTCCCACGAACCGCCTGCGTTGCCAGCATACAGAGCAAGCATTACTGCCGTGAGCGTTGCTCCTATAAGAAGACCGCCTACAAAGTGACCGCCGAATATGAAGCCCGCAGCAAGCGGGAACACTACCGCGAGTATGCACGGCACCTTCATGCCGCGCAGAGCGTTTTGCGAGGAGATCTTTATGCACGCAGTGTAGTCGGGCCCCGCCTGCCCCTCCTTTAAACCGGCTATCTCGCGGAACTGGCGGCGGACCTCGTCTACTATCGCGCGCGCCGCCTTTGCGACAGACTCTATGAGCATGCCCGAAAACATGAATGGAAGCGCCGCCCCGACGAGCGCGCCGCACAGCGCTATCGGATTGATTATATCGAGCGTGGGCGAAGAGCCATCGGAAAAGGCGTACATATAGGATATCATCAGCGAGGTGGCCGCAAGCGCCGCCGAGCCTATTGAAAAGCCCTTGCCCACCGCCGCCGTGGTGTTGCCGACGCTGTCGAGCTTGTCGGTTATCTCGCGCACGGAATGGTCGAGGCCGCTCATTTCGGCAATGCCGCCCGCGTTGTCGGAGATGGGGCCGTAGGTATCGACGGATACCGTCGCCGCCACGAAGGAAAGCATGCCCATGGCCACGCACGAGATGCCGTAGAAGCCGGAGATTATGTACGAGCCGAAGAGCGCCACGGCGAGCACAATGACGGGAATCATGCAGCTTATCATGCCGTTTGCCATGCCCTGGGTTACGGTGAGCGCGGGCCCCTCGCGCGAGGACTGCGCCACCTTTTTTGTGGGCTTGTAATCATAACTCGTATAGTATTCGGCAATAAAACCTATTGCTATGCCGGCCGCAATGCCGAGCACGGAGGCTATCCACGGCGAAAAGGCGCCCGCCCGGAAACCGAGATCGGAAAAGCTTTCGCCCTCGCCCCTGAACAGGAAGTAGCTTAGTATACAGCCGAAGACCACCGCAAGCCCCGCCGATATCCATGTTGCGGCGTTTAACTCCCTGTGAGGGTTTTTGGAAAAGCCGCGCCTGAGCAGCACGAACATCAGCCCGGCAATGCACGCGACGAGTCCGCACGCGGCAAATATGACGGGAAAGAGCATGAGCTTCGATAAAAGCTCCGCCGAGGCATACACGCCGTGCAGAAACTGCTCGCAGGCAAGTATGACGCCCGAAAGTATTGCGCCGACGTAGCTCTCAAGAAGATCGCTGCCCAAACCTGCGACGTCGCCCACATTGTCGCCCACGTTGTCGGCGATGACCGCAGGGTTGCGCGGGTCGTCCTCAGGTATATGCTCCTCCGTCTTGCCGACGAGATCTGCGCCCATGTCGGCGGCCTTTGTGTAAATTCCGCCGCCCACGCGGTTGAAGAGAGCTATTACAGAACAACCGAGCGCATACCCGGAGAGCGTCATGGTGAAGCCCGCCGAAAGCCCCAGCCAGTTGAGGGCGTTGGCGCCGTTTGTAACGTCGTCTATCTGCCCGAGCGCTATGCCGAACACGAGGTAGACGACAAGCGCGCCCAAAAGGGCGAAGCCCGCCACGCACAGGCCCATCACCGAGCCGCCCTTCAGGGCCACTTTGAGCGTTCTGCCAAGATTTCCCGTGGTGCGCGCGCGGTTGGCCACCCTGACGTTTGCGTACGTTGCAATCTTTAAGCCTACCCAGCCCGCCGCGGCGCTCATCGCGCCGCCGAGTATGAACGAGAGCATGGCCTGCCAGCTTATCACCACGCCCAGTATTACGGCTATCACCGCGCAGATTATTGCGACGATCTTTAGTTCATACTTAATAAACGTATCTGCGCCGGAACGGATGGAACCGGCGATCCCGGCCATCTTCTCCGTTCCCTCCTCCAGCTTTTTTACGCTGAAGTAGTTAAAAAATGCGTAGGAGCACGCAAGCACCCCCGCCGCGCCGACTATTATGAGCAATAAATTCAGATCCAAGATAATACCTCCCGCGCATTATTGTTTGCACATAACATAATATGGAAGTTATTTACATTTTAATAATATCACACAAATACCGAAAATGCAATAGGCAATTTTGATGAGGAACGCGGCAGTGCGGTATAAAATGTTTGAAACCAGCCATATATTGTAAAAAATGAGCAAAATTGCAATCAAATTTCAACAAATGGCTAAAATTTGCTATTGAATATCGTGTCGGCGCATGGTATAATATTATAGATAAATATTAAAATCAAGAGGGAAACCAAATGGCGGAAAACATAAAAGACAAGAACTGCGGATACTGTATGCGCGGCGAACTTTTAGAAAAGTTCGGCATATATATCTGCGACCTGGACGTGAGCACGCTTATACTCTTTAAAGAGCAGTCCCACCCGGGAAGATGCATCGTGGCGTATAAAGACCACGTGAGCGAGCTTGTGGACATTTCCGATGAAGATCGCAACAGATTTTTTGCCGACGTTGCGCGTGCGGCGAGGGCCATACACGCCGCGTTCAAACCCGACAAGGTGAACTACGGCGCATACGGCGATACCGGCTGTCATCTGCACGTTCACCTCTGTCCCAAGTACAAAGACGGCTTTGAATGGGGCGGCGTGTTCGAAATGAATCCGCAAAAGACGTATCTTTCGGACGAGCAGTACGCCGAAATGATAGAAAAAATTAAATCTGCGCTTTAACATCCGCGTCTGCGCGGGATTTTGTGAAATTTTTTAAGGAGAAAATTATGGCGCATAACGTAATTGCCGAAGCAAAAAAATGTTTGAATTGTAAAAAACCGTTGTGCAGGACAGGCTGTCCGATAAACACACAAATACCTCAGATGATTCAGGCTTTTCTGAACGGAGATATCGACGGCGCGGGCAAGATGCTGTTCGACAACAACCCGCTCTCCGTCATCTGTTCAATAGTCTGCGACCACGGCCGTCAGTGCCAGGGGCATTGCGTGCGCGGAATAAAGGGCGACCCCGTTGAGATAAGCACAATCGAAAATTTCATCTCAGAAAGGTACCTCGACGTGCTGAAGATAGACTGCGCTCCCGCAAACGGCATAAAAGTTGCCGTAATAGGCTCCGGCCCCGCGGGAATTACCACCGCGATCAAGATGGCACAGCTCGGATACGACGTTACAATATTTGAATCAAAAGCAAAAATAGGCGGCGTTCTGCGGTTCGGAATACCTGAATTCAGACTGCCGAAGAGCTTTATAGACCGTTACGATTCGCTCATGCGCGGGCTGGGCATAAAGATAAGGCCCAACATGACGATAGGCAAGGTGTTCGGAATCGAGGAACTGTTCCGCGACGGGTTTAAGGCCATTTCCATAGGCACGGGCGTGACTTGGCCCAATACGCTGAACATAAAGGGCGAAACGCTGGGCAACGTGCACTACGGCGTGCACTACCTTGAATCGCCCGACGTGTACGATCTTGGCAAGAGCCTTATAGTTATAGGCGCGGGCAACGTGGCGATGGACGTGGCGCGCACGGCTCTTCGTCACGGCGTGCGGGACGTCAAGATAATCGTGCGCAGCGACCGCGCGACCGCCAATGTGGACGAACTGGAGTACGCCGAGATAGAGGGCGCGGAAATGATATACAACAAGGCGCCCGTGGAGATAACCGATACCGGCGTTTACTTTAAAAACACCGTCTGCGACGAGAACCACAAAGTGGTATCCATGTCGGACGAAACCGAATTCATAAAGGCCGATTCGGTTATAATAGCCGTTTCGCAGAAACCTTCTACCCTGTTGCTTACCACAACTTTCGGCCTGGAGCTCACCAGCCGCGGGCTTGCAAAGATCGACGAGAACGGCATGACCTCCATCCCGGGACTGTTCGCCTCGGGCGACGTGGTGAAAGGTGCAAAGACGGTTGTTGAAGCCGTTGAACAGGCAAAGCGCGTGGCCAATGCCATGGACGCCTATCTGAAGAATCTACCCAAAGAGGGCGGCGAAAATGCCGAAGAAAACAAATAAGCAATGAATAGATGCGGCGGCGCACATGTGTGCGCCGCCGCAATTTTTTTGCTCTACTCCCGCTTTAATTCCCAACAAAAACGATTATTATATATTGACCCAAACACATATGCGCGCCGCGGCAGACCTGCTGCGGCGCGCTTAAAAAATTGATATTTATTTCAGCGGACGCGGATATCTGTCCTCTTCGTCGGTAAGACAAAGAACGTAATCTACCGAAACATTGTAAAAATCGGCAACGGCGATCAATAACTCTATGGGTATCTGCCTCTGCCCCGTTTCGTACTGGGAGTATGTATTCTGTTTGATGTGAAGAGCCTCGGCAATCTGCAACTGCGTGACCTTTCTCTCTTCCCTCAATTCTCTGAGCCTCAACATAATATTATTATAAAAATCACACTTCGAGATATTGACTTTTATCTCATTTTGAGATATAATTTATTAAAAATGGAGGAGAGATATGAAAAGCAAAATAATACAGCACATGTTTTTTATTCTGTTGCCCTGCCTGTTCTTCTGGTTCTTTCTGTTTTACTGCCTGTTCAACGGGATCGAACTGCAATTTTCGGGATTTTTCGGTGATTTTTACGAAAGCTATATGGAACCGCTAAACTCGCTGTCTGAATCTATTAACGAGCCGAACAGCTATGCAATGGTTGAACTGATTTTATTGATAGTATTATGGCCTGTCCCCGCTATTTATTTTCTTATCTTTGGGCTTGCGCTATTTATTATGGTCCCCGTTTACTTCTTCATAGACGGAATATATATTGACAATTTGCTCGTTTGGTTATGCATGGTATTTACGGTGCTCGCAATTATCGGAGGCTGCAGCTACGGAAAATGGATAGAAACTGAAACGCATTACAGTGACCCCTATCTTGAAGCCGAAATGCAGGATGACGGCAAAGTTAAAATAAGCAAAAAAGACGGGCGCTATGAAATTTCACACGGAAAAGAAAATTTCGGCCTGTTTATTCTCAAGTTTATCGGCGTAGTGGTTGGCGGAGTTGTCGTATTTATTGTTTTGGTAAAAAAGCTACTCAACGGCAACGCAGATACGCCGGCGGAAAAATAATAATATCATGCGTGCAACAACATATGCGCGGGGCGGCAATTTTTGCCGCCCCGCGCACCTTTTATTTGTATTTTCAGTGCGGGATCATGTATTAAAAAATACACACTCTGAGCGTTGTGAAAAAATATTTTTCCTCCGCCGCAATTCGCGTTGACTTTATATTTTTTAGGTGGTAAGATATCCTGCGGCATAGCCGTACGGCGGCAGACGCACGCCCTCACGGGCTGCATATTCTATTTTGTGAGAGAGTTATGAAGGCGATAAATTTAGGCAGCGGAAGAGTGCTTTCAACCGTCCTTAAACTTATTATTCCGGCGATGATAGCGCAATTTATAAACGTGCTCTATTCCATTGTAGACAGAATGTACGTAGGAAATATCGAGGGCATAGGCGACACGGCGCTGGCGGCCGTGGGCGTGTGCGCGCCGATAACCACGCTGATATCTTCGTTCGCCTTTTTGATAGGCACGGGCGGCGCGCCTCTGTTTGCCATGTCGCTAGGCGAAGGACGCGAGGACAATGCGCGCAAAATTCTTGCAAACGCCGCCTATGCGCTTGCCGCGCTCGGCGTTGTGGTCGCCGCGATATTCCTCATCTTTCAGCGTCCCATACTCTTCACCTTCGGCGCGAGCGACACGACCTATGACTATGCGCGCGAGTACCTGATGATATATGCTGCAGGGGCGGTATTTTCGATAACGGGTACGGGACTCAACCAGTATATTACTGCGCAGGGCTATTCGGGCATAGCCATGACCTCCACGATAATAGGCGCCGTTGCAAACATCGCGCTCGACCCGCTGTTCATATTCGTGTTCAACATGAATGTGGCGGGCGCAGCCATAGCCACGATAATTTCGCAATTTTTAACGTTTGTGTTCGTCGTCACCTTCCTGCGGCTGAAGAACACCAAGATACGCCTCACCTTTGTAAAACCCGAGCTGCGCATAACGGGAAGAATAATAAAGCTGGGCATATCGCCATTTATTATAATGGCCTCCGACAGCCTGATAATAATAGTGCAAAACGCAATTCTGCAGGCGCGCGGCGGCGCCGACGGCGACATGTGGATAACGGTATCCACTGTGGTGCAGGCCTTCTTTTCGCTGACGTCCATGCCCATGCTGGGCATAAGCGAAGGCTCGCAGCCCGTGTTGAGCTACGCCTACGGTGCGAAAAACGAGCGGCTGATAAAGAGAGCGGAGCTGTGGATAACGGTAGCCTGCCTGGTGTTCACGACGTTTATGACGGTGATGTCCATATTCTGCGCGCAGCCGTTTGTGCGGCTGTTCACCCAAAACGCCGAGATAGCCGAAAAATCGGTTTGGGGCATACGGGTGTTCATGATGGGCGTCATACCCCTGTCATTCCAATACGCGTTTGTGGACTGCTTTACGGCGCTCGGCCAGCCTAAATATGCCATAACGCTCTCGCTTGCGAGGAAAGTTGTGTTCTTTTTGGGCGCGCTGATAGCCTTCCCTCTGATATGGGACGTGAGCGCGGCCTTCTATGCCGAGCCGTTTGCCGACATTGCCGCGGCGATACTTACAAGCATATGCTTTGCGATCTTCTTCCCCAAGGTGATACGCCGCAGAATAAACGGCGAGGACGATTTAAAAAAGCGCAGATTCCACCACCGCAGGCAAAAGACAGCGGAATAATCAACATTTTTTAACAAACGAAGCCCGCAGGTACAGACCTGCGGGTTTTTAAAATTTATACTTTATTAATCATCGTCCATAACAACTTCAAAGAAGCGAGCAGAGCAAGGCGTACGCCAATAATGACAAATTCAAAATAATTTCGTGCGCAAGGCGGGTTTCCCGCCGTTAGCGCGACCCGATTTGCTGCGACAGCAGGCTCACCGGAAGTGAATTGCCGCGATTATATAATCGTGGGCCCCTAATAATCGCGGCAAGAGAAACTGGTTTCTCCGCCTCACGAAAAATGCCGAGCACGGCCTGCTCGGCATTTTTGTGAAAATGTTTAATACTTGGTTCTTGCTATGTAATGGGTGTGCAGCAACTCATGCGCCTTATGGCTGTTCGGCTCGCCGAAAAACTCTTCGTAAAGCTTTTTGACCGCGGGAGTCTCGTTGGATATGCGGTACTTGTTATACTTATCGAAATCATACAGCGCGGTGGCGCGCAGCGTCTTTAAGTCCATATTGTTGCGCACTTCGTCGTGTATGTAGGGCTGGCCTCCGCCGTTTATACAGCCGCCGGGGCAGGCCATTATTTCGACAAAGGTATAGTTCTTTTTGCCGCTCTTTATGTCTTCCATAACCTTGCGGGCATTGCCGAGGCCGCTGGCAACGGCAACGTTTACCGTAACGCCGCCGAGCGTGTAGGTCGCCTCCTTTATACCCTTGGTGCCGCGGACTTCGTCGAACACGATGGGTTCGTCCTCGTCGCCCAAAGTGCGCGCGGCAAGTCGGAGGGCCGCCTCCATTACGCCGCCCGTAGCGCCGAATATGGCTCCGCCGCCAGAGGCCTGGCCGAAGGGATCGTCGAACTCGCTCTCGGGGAGGTTGGCAAAGTCGAGGCCGGCCTCCTTTATCATCTTTGCAAGCTCGCGCGTGGTGAGCGCGGCATCGGTATAATGACCGAGCTCATCGCGCGAAATCTCAAATTTCTTTGCCGTGCAGGGTATCACCGAAACGACGTACAGATCCTCGGGCTTAATTCCCTCCTTCATGCAGTAATACGTCTTTAAAACGGCGCTGAACATCTCCTGTGGCGACTTGCATGTAGAGAGGTTATCCATAAATTCGGGATAGTAGTGTTCGACAAACTTTACCCAAGCGGGGCAGCAGCTGGTGAACATGGGCGTGGTGCCGCCGTTTTTGAGTCTGTTTATAAGCTCGGTGGCCTCCTCCATTATCGTGAGGTCGGCGGTGACGTCCATGTTGAAACACTTCACGTCGCCGAGCTGCTTTATGGCGGTGACCATCTTACCCTCCACGTTTGTGCCGACGGGCAGGCCGAACGCCTCGCCGAGCGTTGCGCGCACGGAGGGCGCGGTGAAGAACACCACCTTCTTTTTATCGTCGACTATAGCGCCCCATACGTCGGCAACCGCCGACTTTTCATACAGCGCGCCGACGGGGCATGCAACTATGCACTGGCCGCAGTTTACGCAGGGCGTAAAGGCGAGAGACACGTCGTAAGGCGAGCCTATCACCTTTGCATAGCCCCTGTTTTTGGGGCCTATGGCGCCTATCGTCTGGTGCTCGCACGCCGCAACGCAGCGGGTGCAGAGTATGCACTTGGAGTTGTCCCTTACCACCGAGGGAGAGAGATCGTCTATCGGCTGGATATCGTGGTCGGTGCCGTACTCGTCCTCCTCGGCGTTGTATTCGAGCGCCAGCTTCTGCAGCTCGCAGTTCATCGAGCGCACGCAGGAGAGGCACTTCTTTTTGTGGGTGGAGAGAATGAGCTCCACCGTCATCTTCCTTGATTTACGCACCTTGGGGGTGTTTGTGCGCACCTCCATGCCCTCGGATACGGGATAGACGCACGCCGCAACCAGGCCGCGCGCGCCGGTGGCTTCGACCAGGCACATGCGGCAGGAGCCGACGCACTGGACGTCCTTTAAATAGCAGAGGGTGGGAATGCGTATGTTGGCGAGCTTTGCCGCCTGAAGTATGGTAGACCCTTCGGGAACCGATACGGGTATGCCGTTGATTTTAAGATTGACCATTTTTCCGCTCCCTCCTTTACTTCTTTATGATAGCGCCGAACTTGCAATGCGCTATGCACTGGCCGCACTTTATGCACTTTGCGGTATCGATAATGTGCGGCGACTTTACCGAGCCCGATATTGCCTGAACGGGGCAGTTGCGCGCGCAAAGCGTGCAGCCGCGGCACTTATCGGTGAGTATGTAGTAGTTGAGGAGCGATTTGCACACGCCCGCGGGGCACCGCTTTTCGTTGATGTGCGCCTCGTACTCATCGAGGAAATGATTCATCGTAGAGAGTATGGGGTTGGGCGCCGACTGGCCGAGGGCGCACAGCGAAGAGGCCTGCATGTATTCCGCAAGGTCGCGTATGCTCCGGATATCCTCCGGCCTGCCCTTGCCCTCTGTGATCCTCGTAAGAATTTCCAGAAGGCGCTTGGTGCCTATTCTGCAGGGGTTGCACTTGCCGCAGCTTTCGTCGGCGGTGAACTCGAGATAGAATTTTGCGATATCCACCATACAGGTGTCCTCGTCCATGACGATGAGACCGCCCGAGCCCATCATGGAGCCGATAGCCTTCAGACTGTCGAAATCCATGGGGGTATCTATGTATTTTGCGGGGATGCAGCCGCCAGAGGGGCCGCCCGTCTGCGCGGCCTTGAACGCCTTGCCGCCCGGAATTCCCCCGCCGATATCGTAAACTATCGTGCGGAGCGTGGTGCCCATGGGCACCTCAACCAGGCCGACGTTGTGAATCTTGCCGCCGACGGCGAACACCTTGGTGCCCTTGCTCTTTTCGGTGCCGATGGAGGCAAACCACTTGGAGCCGTTGAGTAGTATGGGCGCAACGTTTGCCCAGGTTTCAACGTTATTCAAAACGGTGGGTTTTGAGAACACGCCGCACGTTGCAGAGAACGGCGGACGGGGACGGGGCTCGCCGCGGAAACCTTCGATAGACTTCATGAGCGCCGTCTCTTCGCCGCATACGAACGCACCCGCGCCGAGGCGGATCTCTATATCGAAGTCGAAGCCGCTGCCCAAAATATTTTTGCCCAAAAGGCCGTATTCGCGCGCCTGCTTTATGGCAATCTCCAGCCTTTCAACGGCAATGGGATATTCAGCGCGCACATATATAAAGCCCTGGTGCGCGCCCACGCAGTAACCCGCTATAGTCATAGCCTCCAGAACGCAGTGAGGGTCGCCCTCCAGAACGGAGCGGTCCATGAACGCGCCGGGGTCGCCTTCGTCGGCATTGCACACGACGTACTTTTCATCGCCGGGAGCATTTTTTGATGTCTCCCACTTTATACCAGTGGGGAAACCCGCGCCGCCGCGGCCGCGAAGTCCGGACGCCTTTATCTCAGCTATCACATCGTCGCCCGACATTCCCGAAAGCACCTTTGCAAGCGCCATGTAGTCGCCCGCGGAGATGGCCTCGTCGATGCTCTCGGCTGCAATCACGCCGCAGTTTCTTAAAGCTATGCGCATCTGGTGCTTATAGAAGGGAATTTCAGCGAAGGGAATTATCGAGCCGTCCTCGTGCACGGTGCCTTCGTATAAAAGCTCCTTTACTATATCCCCGCCCTTTACAAGGTGCTTTTCCGCCACAGTTTTTGCGTGTTCGGGCGTCATGTGGGGATAAAATGCGCCTTCGGGATAAACTATCATGATGGGGCCGAGGGCGCACAGACCGAAGCAGCCCGTTTTTACGATAAGAACGTCGTCTATCCCCAGCTCTTTAAAGCTGGCCTCGAGCTGTTCGATGACCTTTAAGGAGTGGCTGGACGTACAGCCGGTGCCGCCGCAGACGAGGACCTGCTTTCTGTAGCCCGTAACGGGAGCCAGTTTTTCGGCCTGCTCGCGCACGAGCCTCCTCACCTTTATGAGATCGGCCAGCACTTCCGACTTTTTCTTTAATTCTTCTATGGTCATAGCACGCTCACTCCTTTAAATATTTATCAAGCACGGCCTTGACTTCCTTTTCGGTAAGTCTGCCGTACACTTCGTCGTCGACTATCATGACGGGCGCAAGGCCGCATGCGCCCACGCAGCGGCAGCTGTCCAAAGAAAATTTTCTGTCGGGCGTGAGTTCGCCGCAGGAGATCCTCAGCTCCTTTTCAACTGCGTCGAGCACCTTGTCGGCGCCCTTTACGTAGCATGCGGTGCCCAGGCATACGCTTATGCGGTGCTTGCCCTTGGGCTTTAACGAAAACTGCGAATAGAAGGTCGCCACGCCGTAAACTTCGGCGAGCGGAATATCCAGCTCGTCGGCGATCATCGTCTGAACCTCTGCGGGCAGGTAGCCGTAAATCTGATTGGCCTTGTGCATTATGGGCATAAGGCAACCCTTTTCGCCCTTTTCTTTGGCGATGAACTCTTTAAGTTCCCTCTCCTGCTCAGCGGTTCCCTCAAAAGTGAACTGTGCCATAAAATACTCCTGATAAAATACGTTTAGCTTTTCCGCATTTAAAGCGGCGGCGGGCGCCCTTTGCGCCGCGCATGAATTTTACCGAACCTGCACGCACGCGCCCGCAATTTCGATAAAAAAATACCAAATACCCATATATTATATCATTAAATTTTTTAATTTACAAACAATATTCCGCCGTTAAACTGTTAAATTTGCACAAAATGTGTGCGGCGGCACAAACAAATTGTGCCGCCGCCGTCAGATACTGTAAATTGAGTTAAATATTGCCGTTTACGGCCTATTCCGCGGCGTCGAACTGCGAATAGTACAGCTTTGCGTAATAGCCGCCTAGCGCCATGAGTTCCTCGTGCGTGCCCTGCTCCACCACGTCGCCGTGGTCCATGACGATTATAGTCTTGGCGTGCTTTATGGTGGACAGCCTGTGCGCGATGACGAAGCACGTTCTGCCGCGCATGAGCTCTTCCATGGCCTGCTGGATGTACTGCTCGGTGCGGGTATCGACGTTGGAAGTCGCCTCGTCTAAAATCAGCATGGGCGATGACGAGAGCATCGCGCGGGCAATGGTAAGAAGCTGCTTCTGCCCCTTGGAGATGTTCACGGCGTTGTCGGTGAGCAAGGCGTCGTACCCCTTTGGCAGCCTTGAGATGAAGGAGTGTATCTTTGCCGCCCTGCACACGCGCTCGACGTCCTCCCTCGTCACGTTCTCGCTGCCGTAGGCTACGTTTTCGCAAATGGTGCCCGAAAACAGCCAGGTGTCCTGCAGCACCATGGTGAACGAGCGGCGCAAGGAACTCCTCGTGACCTTGGTTATGTCGTGCCCGTCTATCTTTATAGTGCCCGACTGCGCGTCGTAAAAGCGCATCAGAAGATTGATTATAGTCGTCTTGCCCGCGCCCGTGTGCCCGACTATGGCAACGACGTCGCCCGCGGAGGCCTTGAGCGAAAAATCGTTTATGACCACCTTTCCGGGCGTGTAGCCAAACCTCAGATGCTCTATCTCCACGTCGCCTCTGACGTCCCTGAGCTCCTCTGCGCCCTCTGTATCCGGGGACTCGGGCCCTTCCTCGAGCACGCGGAAGGCGCGCTCGGCCGCGGCGAGGGCCGATTGGAACTCGCTTAAAACGTTGGCAATCTCGTTTATGGGGCCGGAGAATTTGCGCGAATAGAGCACGAAGGAGGCTATTTTGCCCACGCTGGGGATTACTCCCGTCATATACATTATCGCGCCGAACACGCTTATGAGCGCGAGCGATAAGTTGTTCATGAAGTTTACGGAGGGGCCGGAGATCGTGCCGTAGCTCTCTGCCACGGTGTAGGCCTCTGTCGCGTCCTTATTCTTCTCCTCGAAGCGGCCTATCACCGCCTCTTCGCAGTTGTAGGCCTTTGTCGTCTTTTGTCCCGTTATTATCTCCTCGATAAAGCCGTTGAGCTGCCCGAGTTTGCGCGAGCGGGCGCGAAAGAGCGGCTGGACCTTTTTGGTGAGCCACCAGGTGAACAGCGCCGAGAGCGGAATTGTGACGACGAACACCACGACAAGTATCGGCGCTGTTACGAACATCATTATAAGAGAGCCGACAATAGTCACAATGCTTGTGAGCACCATCATCACGTCGTTGGCGAGCGATTCGCCGAGCGTATCCAGATCGTATGACAAAACGGAGATTATGTCGCCAGCCTGGCGTGTATCGAAGTAGGACACGGGCAGCGACATGAGCCGCGCAAAGATATCGGTGCGGATGCGCTTTATTATGCAGCGCGACAGATATGAAAGTCCTATCGAGGAAAGATAGGTGAGCACGCCCGAGGCGACGTACACCGCCGCGAGCACGGCGGCGTATATCCATATCTGTGTGAGATCTGTGGAGCCGTCCGACTTAATTTCGTCAATCGCCATGCCGCACACCTGCGGACCGAGAAGCGAGAGCGCCGTGCCCGCGAGCGAGGCGAAGAATATGAGCACGAACAGCGCGGCGTACGGCCGCAGATATCTGCCCATGTTTTTGACTATGTACCCTACATTTACCTTGCGGCGGGCGAACGTGCGCGTGTCCCTTACGTTTGATTCCCTCCTCATACCGCCACCCCCATCTGCGTTTTGGCGATAGAGCGGTATTCTGCACAGCTTGCCATGAGCTCATCATGCGTGCCGAGACCGTCTATTCTGCCGTCGTCGAGCACCATTATGAGGTCGCAGTTTTTTACCGAACTCACGCGCTGGGCGACTATCACCTTTGTTGCCGAGGCATATTCGCGCGCGATCGCGCGGCGGAGGGCGGAATCGGTGGCGTAGTCGAGCGCGGAGGAGCTGTCGTCCAACACGATAATTTCGGGGTCGCCGGCAAGCGCGCGGGCGATTAGAAGGCGCTGTTTCTGCCCGCCCGAAAGGTTGCCGGCCTTCTGCGCAAGATCGTAATCGAGCCCGCCCGAAAGACCCTCGATGAACTCCCGCGCCTGCGCGCAGTCTGCGGCGCGCTCTATCTGCTCATCAGTAAGGTTCCTGCCGTAGTCGATATTTTCGCGCACGGAGGCCGCCATCAAAAAGTCGTTCTGAAAAACTGCGCCGAATTTTTCGCGCAGTTTATCGGCGGGCACCGAGCGCACATCCTCGCCGCCGACATACACGGCGCCGCTGTTTACGTCGTAAAACCGCATCAGAAGATTGATTATCGTCGACTTGCCGCAGCCCGTCGCACCTATTATCCCCAGAGACTGCCCGCGCTTTAACGCGAAAGATATGTTATATAAATTATCCTCCTTGCCGTTATAAGAAAAGCTGACGTTCTTGAACTGTATGGCATACCTGTCGTCGCCGGCGGGGCGCTCCTCAACAGTTTCGCGCTCGTCAAGCTCCAGAACGCGCTCTATCCTCTCCGACGAGGCCGCCCCGCGCGAGATTATGACGAATATCTTGGATATACCGAGCATGGCGTTAAGAACTATAGTAAAATAGGTCAGAAAACCCGTTATGTCGCCCGGCTCGCTCGAAAAATAGGCTCCGGCGACTATCACGCCGACTAAACCCAGATTGAGGATGAGCGAGGTCAGGGGATTGGTAAGCGACATTATGCGCTGGGCCTTAAACTCCGTGGAGGCGAGGTCGCCCGCCACGCCCTCGAACTTTTTATCCTCGTACTCCGTTTTGGAGAGCGCCTTTATAACCCTGATGCCCGTGATATCCTCCTGAACGGAGCGCACCATGTTGTCGCCTCGACGCTGCACGGCGGAGTACATGGGTATGCTTTTGCGCGTTATCAGCCACATGGGCGCGGCGACTACCGGCACCACGGCGAGCAGCACGAGCGCGAGCCGTAGGTTCAAAAGAAAGCAGAACACCAGCCCTCCCAAAAGGAGAATGGGCGCGCGCACGCCCATGCGCATCGTGCGCGCCACCATCTGGTTTACATAATAAGTATCAGACGTAAGGCGGGAGATGAGCGACGGCACCGTCACTTCGTCCACCTGCCTGCACTTTAAATAGCTCGTCTTTTTAAAGAGATCATAGCGGATATCGTGCGTCATGTTGCCCGCAACTTTGGCCGACAGCCTGTTCGCCCATATATTTCCGCCGAGGGCGACGAGCGCAAAAAAGAGCATAACGCCGCCCATAAGATATATTCTGCCCGAATCTTTAAGGGGCGTGAGCTCGTCGATTATATAAGAGAGAATATACGGCAGCACAAGCTCGGCGGCGCTGCCGACTATCTTTACCGTCATGCCCAGCGCCAGCCCCCCTGAATACGGCTTGAGGTATGAGAGCGTCCTTTTCATAAGATACCCCTCAGCCCTGGCCTTCCATAAATTTGCGCGCGTTTTCCACCATTTTCTCACTCAGGCGGGCAAGCTCGGCCTTTTCCTCTTCGGTAAACCCCTCTGTTACGAGCGCACGCCACTCTGCAAGCACCTCTTTTACGCGCGGAAGCGCGCCCAGTAGTTTTTCGGTCGGATACAGATGAACTGCACGCCTGTCTTTATCGTTGCCCACCTTTTTTACGAAGCCGGCTGTCTCTAAAAAGCCTATCTGACGCGCCACGTTGCTCTTGTTTACAAATAACATGCGCGAGATATCCTCCTGCGAAACGCCGGGATTTTGCGCTATCACAAGCACATACTTCGACTGACAGCCGCGTATGCCGCAGTCCTTCAATCTCTCCTCCCTGAACACCTCCGCGCTGCGCGACACCAGGTTTATATTCTTCATAAACTTTGCCATAACTCTCCCTCCTCCGCCCGCGTCGGCGGAATGCGCTCAATTTAGTTGCGGTCGCAACAGTTGCGCGCGCAACTATTTATATTATAGCGCGGCATAAATGAATTGTCAAGAGGGAAAGTGCGGGCGCGCAAAAATTTGCGCGCCCGCTATTTAAACTATGCAGGTTAAATTAAACAGTGAGATAAACACAAAAGAGTTCACACTCTTTAACGCATTACAAGGCACAAAATTATAAACCCTTCATTCATATTCTCGCATAGCTTAGAATATGCCAGCCCCCCTTAAAACGGGGAGCCTTAATTGCGGCAAAGTTTACTGCTTCGCTATACAGGAAGTCTGACGATAAATGTCGAGCCGACGTTCTCTTTGCTCTCAACGGTGACGTCGCCGCCAGAGAGGGTGACTATGCGTTTTACTATGGAGAGCCCCAGCCCGTTGCCGCGGGTTGAATGCGACTTATCGCCCTGGTAATACTTATCGAACACGTGAGAGGCAACTTCCTTGCTCATGCCTATGCCCGTATCGGACACGCGCACCGTTATAACGCCTCCCATCAACTTTATGGATACGCCTATTTCGCCGTGCGACGGAGTAAATTTTATGGCATTTGACAGAAGATTGAGCCACACCTGCTGCATGAGCTGCGCGTTGCCCTCGAACCTAACGGACGGGAGCTCGGAATTGATCGTTATTTCCTTTGCCGACCATTCGCGTTCAAGAAGAATTATGCATTCCTTTATCTGCAGATCGAGGCTATAGGGCTTGACCTCGCCGATAAACTGCTGGTTTTCAAGCTTGTTGAGCATCAGTGTACTTTCGGCCAGGCCGGAAAGACGGGCAGATTCGTCGGCAATGATCTTAAGATATTGCCTCTGCTCGTCGTCCGTAAGGCCTCCCTCCAAAAGAAGGTTCGCAAAGCCGTTTATTGAGGCGATCGGCGTTTTGAACTCGTGGGAAAAGTCGTGAATGAACTCATCCTTCAAGGTCTGTATGCTTGAGAGCTCCTTGCTCATCTTATTGAAATTTTCGAACAGCAGCCTGAACTGTCCCTTTTGAGGAGCCTCGAGCTGATAACCGAATTCGCCGTGCGAGAGCCTTTCAAATGCGTCGGCAAACCTGTTCGCAAGCTTGGCGTTTTCGTTGTTGATCCAAATTATAACGCCGGTGATCGCCACCGCTATAACGGGCATTATCGCTATGGGCACGACGTACGAACCCACGCTTACGGTATCCCAGAAGAAAAAATTGATTATGGCCAGGGCGGCCTCCGAGACCACTACGAGCGCGATGAATACAAGCAAAAACATGAGCATAAAGTGCCCCGTTCTGCGCCGTTTGCGCGCTTTTGCCGGTCTGAGCGCGGGCGTTACCGTTTTCGGGCTATCCTGCCTGTCTGAAAATAAGCCCTTTATCCTGCTCCAGACGTTCATTTCTTTATCACCGCCTTATAGCCTATGCCGCGCATCGTGACGATCTCGAATTCGGGATAATTTTCAAACTTGTTCCGAAGACGATTGATGTGCGTGCGCACGGTATTTTCATCGCTCTCCGATGAGTAACCCCAAACTGTATCGAGAATATTCTCTTTGGTGAGTATCTTGTTGGGATAAGACAAGAGCAGAAATAAAAGCTGGAATTCCTTGGACGGCAGTTCCACCACCTCGTCGCCGCGCGTGACAGAGTATGTTTCCTTATCAACCACGACATCTCCCATGACTATCCTGCCCTCGTTGGCTATCTTGCTGCGCCGAAGCAGCGCGTCTATGCGCCAAGTCAGTTCTTCAAAATTGATCGGCTTGGTCATATAGTCGTCGGTGCCCACAGAAAAACCGCGGCACTTATCAGATATGCCGTCTTTTGCCGTGAGCATTATTACAGGCACGGTTTCGCCTCTGCCGCGCAAAATTTCGACAAGCGTATAACCGTCCATGGCAGGCATCATTATATCAGTTATTATGAGGTTGATATTCCCGCCTTCGTAGAGTTCTAAAGCTTCATTTCCGTCCTCGGCGAGAATTACGTTATATCTGTTTTTTAGCTGTGCGTTCAAAAGTATACGCATGTTTGCATCGTCTTCAACAACAAGTATATTTGCCATTTTATACCTCTTATCTGTTCCGCGCGGGCGCGCCGCACGGGTGCGGTGCGCCCGCTTCAGCTGATATTGTAACAAAAAGGCGGTAAAATTGCAACATGCAAGCCCGAAAATCGGCAAAATATGGAAAAGTTAATGTTCAGTTTATATTGCAGTTATGAAAGATTTATATTCGGCGAATAAAATTGCATTATAAGGTAAATAGACCAATCGTGACGGCACAGCCGCAAACCCCGCAAAAAATAATATAATTAACACAATATTTACAAAATATTGTAAATGTATTTACTTTAATATGATAAAAACATAATTGTGCGGCAATATAATTTTAGTACTGCACAGGCATACATAATCCAAGGAGAATTTTATGACGATCGCCATTGTTATAGACCTTATCGACTGCCTTACTAACGGCTCTGTCATGACGGCCAGAAGGTTTGCAGACGGACTGCGGGCGAAGGGCCACGAAGTGAGACTTGTGGCCGTCGGCGCCGACGGAGAGAACGACTGCAACGTGAAGGAGCGCTATGTGCCCGTACTCACCGAAGTTTCGGCAAAGAACCAGATAAAGTTCGGAAAATTCGATGAAGGCAAGATACGGAAAGCCTTTACGGGCGCGGATATCGTACACTTTATATTCCCTTTCAAACTAGAAAAAAAGTGCAAGAAACTTGCCGACGAAATGGGAATACCTACAACCGCCGCATTCCACGTTCAGCCCGAAAACGTCTCGTTCAACGTACACCTGGGCTGGTGCAAACCATTCAATTCGATGATATACGCCTATCTGAAACACACATTTTACAGGCAGTTTGAAAGGATCCACTGTCCCACGTCGTTTATAGCGCAGCAACTTGCAAACCACGGATATAAGGGCGAACTGTATGTAATATCCAACGGTTACGATCCCGCCTTCGTTCCGCCAAAGGAAAGGCCGCACAACAAAAAGTTTGAAATAGTTATGACGGGCAGGCTCTCGCCCGAAAAAAACCAGCAAGTGATAATACGCGCCATCGCGAAGAGCAAATACAAGGATAACATTCACCTCACGCTTCTGGGCAACGGACCGTTGAAAAACAAGCTCGCCGAACTTGCTGAAAAACTTGACGCGGACGTCAGCTTCGACTTTTTGCCGAAAGAGCAGCTGATAAAAAGACTGCAGGCCAGCGATCTCTATGTGCACTCCGCCACGGTGGAGATCGAAGCGATAGCGGCGATAGAGGCAATAGCCTGCGGACTGGTGCCCGTTATAGCCGAGAGCGATCTTTCGGCGACCAAACAGTTTGCGCTTGGCGATAAATCGCTGTTTAAAGACGGAGATTTTGAACAGCTGGCAGAGCGAATAGACTATTGGTACGAGCACCCGGACGAGCGCGCCTCCATGAGCGGAAGGTACGCCGTATTCGCCAAAAAATTCAGCCTTGACAACTCCCTTTCGCTCGCCGAGCAGATGTTTGCCGACGAGATATGCGACTACTCCTCACGCAAGCTTGAGAGAAAGGCGCCCGCGCTTTCACGCTTTTCGCTCTTTTCGAGGTCATAACGCATAAAATTTGAAATATTCAGTCAAAGGGAAAGCCCCGTGCGTGCAAAGCTATGCGCGCACGGGGCTTTCTGCCGTTAAATGCTCCTCTTTTCCCGCCTCTTTGCCGCAAGGCGGGCGGAATATACGAATATGGCGCGGAATATCAGCCTTACGAGCGGGCCGGCATAGAATATCTGCCAGCACAGCGCCATGGGGAAATTCATTGCCGTCGTCTGTTCCCATGCGGCGAAGAAATCTGCCGCTTCGGGCTGTTTGATTATAAACGCGGCCATGAGGCTCATTGCAGGGCACATGAATCACACCGTTATGGCGGAAACCGCCAGTGTAACTATTATGGGCGCGTGCTTCTGCGGGTCGACTATGCGGAAGGCCAGCTTTTTTGAAAGCGGGCCGACGATTACAAGCTCGAAGCCGAAGGCGATGAGACCCATATACCACAGCTCGGAAAAGGCGGCGACGAACACTTCGTTGTTGAGCTCGCCGAAATCGAGCGCTATGTTGTAGCACACCATGGCGTACACCATTACCGCCACCATGATGAGAGTGAACACGATTTCCTGTAACAGATTTTTTGGCATTAGTTGATTACCTCCGAAAATTTGCATAAAAAAACAACACGTCGCCGTGTTGTTCGTTATCGCCGCAAAAAGACGGTGTGCGTTTCCAATTAATACCAATCGTATTGAATTTATTGTATATATTATATCACCTTGCCGCGCGCTGGGCAAGCGGTTTGCGCAGGCTTTAAAAAACATTTATATGCACGGCCGTTTATATGTTCGGGCATAAAATTTACGGGACGGGCAAAATGCCCGCCCCGTAAATTTATAATGGCACATGTGTATGCGCATGCACGCACAGTCTGTCATCTGTTGTTGCCTGACTTTATCATTCTGTTGCGCTTAATCTTTTTTACAAGGAAGAATATGAGCACAGCCACGCCCGCCGCAGCGAGAACGTCCCACACTATAAGAATTATCTTGTAGTAGGCAAATCCGTTTACATATTCAACGCCGTGCACATATCCGTTCATCGCGGCGGAATTTACCACGGTGTACAGTATATGGTGAGCAGCCTCGTGCGCGTAAGCCTGGTCCTCGGCATTGCCCTCGAGCGAATAACCGAACAGGAAGTTACCCGAAAGCCCCACCGTTTTGAGCTTGGCGTCGCCGCCCGCCGCAAGGCACTGACCGGTGAACATATAGTTGGAAACTTCGTAGTCGGTAAGAACGAAGCCGTTAAAGCCCCACTCCTCCCTCAGCACTTCGGTAAGAAGGCTGTAGCTGCCGCCGGCCCAGGTCGTGCCTATGCGGTTGAAGGACGACATTATACCTGTAGCGGCAGGCATATTTTCGGCCGTCTTCATGGTATAACCCGTTATTTCGCCGTTGGAATCATATATAGGCTCGTTATACTTTACGTCCACATAATTGTCGGTGACAGTCATTTCAAAGGGCTTCAGATATATCTCGCGGATGGTCTGTTCGTCCGCCCAAGTGACTATACCGAGGTGGTCGCGATGGGTCTCCTGGTCGTTAAGAGCAAAGTGCTTAAGATATGCATACATGCCCTTGCGCGCCGCGCCCTGAACTACAGCGTTGCCGAACTCGCCGCTTATGAAGCTGTCCTCAGAATAATACTCAAAGTTCCTGCCGGCGAAAGCCGTTCTGTGAATGTTTACGGCAGGACCGTACCAGCCCACCACGCCGCCGTGGAGGCCGTCTTCGCCCACGCCTTCACCCATCTGAGTGGCGAGATCGACGTTCCAGGTGCAAGCCAGCATATATTCGCTCGGCCACGTCATGGCCTTCAAGCCGTCGCCGGTGTCTACAGAACCGTGCCCGACAACGAGGTTGAGGCCTGCAGGGCCGTCGAGGTCGGTGACCTTAGGTTTATTTATCGACTTTATTTCGGGAGTGCAGTAGCCGCTCTCGTCGATGAGCAACGCAAGTTCTTCGAGCGTTATCTGCTCGATGAGGAGATCCCAATCTTCGTCGTCATAAGCCTTGCCGCGCATATCGATGAGATCGATGCCGTGGTCCACGCCCCATTCGTAAGTCTGGGTAACATTACCCTCGTTAGGGTTGCCGGAAGAGTCGGAATCGAGTGCGGCCTTGAGTTCGGAAGTTATGGAGTGGCTCCACTGCTTGCCGCCTATCTCGGCGCCGCTGTCTACGTCGGAGGCGGTGCCGTAGCGCAGGCCGTCGTTATCCATCACGCTCCAGTCTGAACGCGAGAGATATTCGGTATCGGTGAGAGCTGCGCCGTCGAACTGATTTGTTATCTTTTCGCCGGTATAGCGGCTGGTAGAATAGGTTGTACTGTCGAAAGTTTCCTGAACATATGTGCCGACGAACGAAGCGTCGCCAACATGTTCTGAAGCGGGAACCGCACCTGCCGCATCCAGATCGGCGTTGCTTACGCCCTTTTCAACGAGCACATTGTTGAGTGCCTTGTGCGCGTCGCTCGCCGCAGTTATATAATAGGTGCCGTCCTCCAGGATATAGGTCTTTGCATTGTTTGAATCATATGACACGAAGTCCTCGAGGTTGACGGTGATTTCCACATCCTCATCCTCGCCGGGGGCAAGATTCGCCGTCTTGTGAAAGCCCACAAGAGAGACGGAGGACTTTTCTACCCCGTTTTCGATGTCGTATTCGGTATAGGGCACGCTTACATACACCTGAACCACATCTTTGCCGTTACGGCCGCCCACATTTTTGACGTTGAGCGAAACGGTTATGTCTCCGTTTTCGTCGGGAGCGGATACGCTGTAGTCAGACCACTCGAAGTCGGTATACGAAAGGCCGTAGCCGAAGGGATAGAGCACAGTCCGGGAATAGTCGTAGCTGCCCGCATTGCCCTGGTTGAGAACGACGTCCTCGTACCTCGTTTCGTAGTACTTATAGCCTACATATATGCTCTCAGAATAGGTAACGTAATAGTAATCGGTGCCCTCGTAGTTGAAGTCGCCCATATTCTGCATTGCAGGGGCTGAAAAATTGTCGTAAACGAAAGTATCCACGAGATGCCCGGAAGGGGAAATTTCGTTGCCGTCCGCATCATAGCCCGTAAGCATATAGCCGAGGCCGTATGCGCCCATTCTGCCCGCGCCGGGGAAGTTTACTACGGCTTTGATATTTTCAAACTCATCTACCCAGCCGAGCTCCATGGCGTTGTTTGTGTTGACTATCAGGATAACCTCGTCAAAGTTGCGGTTTAGGAAATCGATGATTTCGAGCTCGGTCTCATCGGGTTCAAGGTAGTGCTGCCCCGCCTCGCCGCCGTAAGCCGCCATGTCGCGGGCAAGGTCGGCGCCCTCGCCGCCGGTTCGGGAAAGCACGAACACGGCCGTGGTGTCTTTGAATGAATCATACATTCCGGGTTCCTGCAAAATTACGCCTAAGGGGCACTCGTTTATGTTCCAGTCAAGCGCACGGCCGTAGTTTATAGAGCCGACTCCGCGAACATAGTCTGAACCGTTTCCGCTTTCATAGAAATTCCAGAGCTGTTCGTTAACTTTGAGTCCGGCAGCCTCGAGGCCGTCTTTCAGGTTCACCGTGAGTTCGAAGCTGCCGGAGCCGGAGCCCGAACCGCCGCTCACAAGGTCAACCGAAGAATGACTGAACAGACTTAAAGTCGTGCCCTTTTCAAGAGGAAGCGCATTGCCGTCGTTTTTAAGGAGCGTGGCGCCCTCCATTGCGATCTCCGATACAAGATCGGTTTCATATTCATAGAGATCGGAGGCCGTTTCAAAATCGCTCTTTACATAGTCGGTATCGGCGCCCTTTGTATCGCCGCGGGTCGAATCAGCTGTTTTTCCGATAAACTGCTCGAAAATGTTATCGAACTTTGTCAGCGACAGGTAATTCAGGAAGAAGGTAAAAACAACTATTACCGCTATAGCTACGGAAATAATTATTATGCCGAGTTTTTTTGTTTTCATTATTTACACACCTTTCTATATACGGATAATTTACGCGCGGCCGCGGCAGCGGCCGCGCGCAGAGTTGGTTGAATTGCCGTTTGTTGATTGCTTGGTCGCTTACTCGTGATTGAAGAACGCCATGTCGCCGATGGTTATATTGCCCGCATGCGTTGTATCAGTGCCCATAAACGAATCGATGAGGAACTGTATGCCTGTTATAGTTCTTGCACCGTCATAAACTACCTGAATGGTGACGGTTTTGCCGGCCTCTATCGTGAAGAACGAGCCGCCCCAATCGGTATCGGTTCGCACTGCCACGCCATCCTGGGTCGCAGAAATATTGCAGGCGTTGGTATTGTTGACCTTTGTATCAGTCATCACGTCTATCCTGAGCTCCACCGTTGCGGTACCGTTATTTGTGACCTGAACGGTGAGAACGTTGTTCTGCGCGGCAACTTCGATAGCGCCTTGGGTGAGATTTACGTTGAGATAAGAATTACCCTTTGCCTCGGTATAAGTTACGCCAAGCTTTCCGTCTTCAACTTTCGCGGTGTAGGGGCCGCCGTTCTCCACGGTGTTGCCCTCCACCTTAACGGCGCCAAGATCAACCTCGGTCGTGCCGCCCTCTGGAGGGGTTATGGGCTCTTCAGGTTCGGGATCTGTCACTTCGCCTTCGCCTGAAAATTCCATTTCCGAGAAGGTCACGTCACCCTCGTGAGTGGCCGTATCGCCATAAGTGGCCGTATCGATGAGGAACTGAAGGGTTGAAGGGCCGTATGAGGTATCGTAAACCACTTCTATCTCGACAGTCGCGCCTGCGGGGATATTAAACATGGAGCCGCCCCATTCAAGATCTGTATAGACGCTCTCGCCGTCCATCGTGGCTGAGAGGTTGCATACGTTCGTATTGGCATTTACAGCCCTCGATGCAACAATATCGACGCGGACGGAGACTACATTTTCGCCGTTGTTTGTAATTGTTGCGGAGAAAATGTTCTTATCGCTTGCTATGGCGGCTATATCGGCTTTTATATTATGGTAGCTTTCGCCCTGCGCTGCCGTATATGTGACGTTCATGGAGTTGGACTCTTCGTCGGTATTGATGGCATAGGGCTGGCCGCCTACGTTTCCGTCGAATTTGACTTTCTGGCCGTTTATAGTAACGCCGTTGTTGTCTTCGACTGGCGTTTCAGGTATCTCAAGCTCGCCCTGAATATCGAATTTGATATCGCTTATGGTGATATCGCTGGCTTTTTCAACGACGTTAGCCTGCATGGAGTCGAGCATGAGCTCCACATTGCCGGCAATGCCGTTGAACTTGATCTCTACCTCCATGGTCATGTTGGGCGAAAGCGAAATTGTTGTTCCTTCGCCGGCATTGGTAACTAAAAGCGAATCGTTACCGAAACCAAATGCATTTATCGTGGCGGTATTTTCGGCATTGCGGATATTGATACGGATGTTGTTGGTTGCCGTAGAAGAGTTATTCTTTAAAGTCAGATGCATCCAGTTCTTTTCTGCAGCAGCCTCGGACGCGTTGAAGTTTACGTTATCGTAATTGCCCGCCTTGGTATAAGTTATCTGCGCAGACTTGCCGTCGGCGGCAGGAGTTACCTTATAGTCGGTGCCGACGCCGTTGTCGCTGTTGCTGAATTCTACGGAGGCGGCATCTATCTTGGACCAGTCGCCCTCATATTCCTCAACTTCAACGGGCTCGGGAATCTCTCCCCAGTCAACTTCGGCAGAGGTCTTTACCCACTGGTATTCGGGGCCCTTATCGTCGGGATTTTCAAATTTACCCATCCAGTTTTCAGCCGCCGAAGAACCGCACCAATAATTCATGAGCACACGGCCTGCGGTAGAGGGCATGGGACTGCTTTCGGTCGCGTTCACCCTGTATACGGGCTCGCCGTCAACGAACCAGGTGATGTAGTCCTCCGTCCAGCGGAAACCGTATGTATGGAAATCCTCCGAAGCGTCGAAACCGAGGTCATACATATATTCATGTCCGCCCACGCCGTTAACATAATAATTGAACTGCACCTTGGTGGTATCTTCACCCAGGAACTCTATATCTATTTCGTCCCAGGGATTGGGCTGTCCGGTATGAGGGTTGGTATCGTAACTGCCTGTGCAGGTAAAGAAGGTGCTTGCCGTGCCGGGTTTGTTGGAGGGCTTCATGCTGACTTCATAGTCGCCGTAACCGAAATACTGGTAAGTACGCATTTCACCGCCGTAATACTCGGTAAACGTCTCCTCCGAACCATTGGGGTTATCGGTTATAGTGAGCTTTGCAACGCCGTTGTCATAGATAACATTGTTAGCTGTCCACTGTGTGTTGAAAGGACTGCCGTTTGTCCAGCCGTCCGACTCGAACACGGCGGGAGCCTCCCCCTCCGACCAGTCTGCAACCGTCGTGGTTGTATTCAAAGGTTCGTCGGTAAGGTTGTCAGTCTTACCCTGGGGGCCGCAGCCGGCGAGCATGAGCGAGCCCGCCGAAAGCGTGGCCGCGATTGCCGTAGCTGACAAGAGATACAATAGTTTTTTTCTCATGGTTTTTTCTCCCTATAAATTTTTTACAGTCATCGGCGTGGCTGAATGCACCCCGACAACTTAAGATACAAATTTAATCGATATTTTAAACGCTTCCGCATCAGGCGGGACTGTATGCCAGCCACTTGTACTGCGCTGTGGCAGGCAGCGAGCTTTCGTCAAATTTTCCCGACCAGCCGTCGTAGCCCTTACAGTTCCATACATTCATTATAAACTGCTGGGGATGCGACGGAATATCTTCGGTCGCCCTGTAAATGGCCTTGCCGTCGACATACCAGGTTATGGAATCCGGCTGCCAGTCGAAGGCATATTCATGAAATTCCTCCGACGCATCGAAGCCGAGGCTGTACAGATACTCATGACCGCCTTTGCCGTTCGTGTAGTAGTTGAACTGAACCTGCGTCATATTTTTGCCGAGGATTTCAATGTCTATCTCGTCCCACGGATCGCCCGTATATGTGAACATTGAGGATATCACGCCAGAGCAGTCGGCGGCCTTCATGCACACCGAATAGAAACCGTAGCTGAAGTATTCCGGCGAGCGGTATTCGGCGCCGTAATAATCAAAACCGTGCGGCGTGCTCCCTTCAGCCTTTGTGACCGACATGTTCATCACGCCGTTTTCTATAACGGCATTGTTATTGCTCCACTCGCAGTTGAACATCTTATAGTTTGCCCAGTTGTGAGCGGCATAAAAGCCGCCGGTTTCGCCGGTGGCGAAGTTTACTATTATTTCCTCCTCTTTGGTGAGTCTGTCCGGCACGCCGGAAACCGAGCCGTCTATCCCGCGGGCAATTCTGCCGCAGCCGGGGAGGCAGGAGGCCGCAACCAAAACGGCGACGCATGCGGCTGATATTATTTTTACCGAAAATTTCATAGTAAATTCATATGTTTGCCTGCCCTGCAGGCAAACAGGGGACGTCCCCTGTAAAAGTTTCATCTAACAGTTTTCACAGCCGTCTGCGCGGCCCCTTTGCCACTACAATATAATAAAAAGAACGCCCGAAGTCAATGGGCGTTCCTCAGATTGCTAATTAATTACTTATTTTGTAAATTTTTATCTCCGTTCAGGCAAAAAAATGATATTTAAGTAAAAAACTCCGTCCACAGCGCGGGTACTGAACGCGCCGCCGTATTTGTTTACTATCATGCGTATGCTGCGCGTACCGAAGCCATGATACGCCTTATCGCCTTTTGTGGTCTGCGGCAGTCCGTCTTTGAATTCAAGCTCGCCTTCAAAATAGTTCTCCTCCTGAATGACAAGCGTACCGCTCTTTTCTTTTATGACGATATTGATGACTCTGCGCTCCCTGTCGTGCACCTTGTTGACGGCCTCGAGCGCATTGTCTATTATGTTGCCGAACAGGCAGTAAAGATCGCCGCTTTCGATAAACGAGAGCTTCTGTCCGTCGGCCATGCACGAAAAAGTGATGCCGTTCTGTTCGCAGTACAGGCTCTTTTCCGTCAGAATTACGTCGAGGATCTTATTGCCCGTGGCTACACGCGTATCGTATATCGAAATGCTCTTGTTCAGATCGTCAATGACGTCGGTGGACATATTTCCGCTCTGCGACATGACGGAATTCACTTTATACTTTATGTCGTGGCACTTAATATTTATCATATCTATGGTGTCTTTTGCTATCTCAAACTGCTTCTCACCCTGGCGGACGGCATATTGCAGATAGTCGACCTCTCTCTGCAGATGCCGCTCGACGAGCGTCTTTGCAATGAGCAGCAACACGATAAAGCAGCACGCTACGGAAAAGCCGTTGCCCGCCTGCCGCAACACATAGATATCGTAAGAATCGAAACGGTTTTCCCTGCCGGTGCTGAGCGCCGCGAAATGCACGTCCTCCACCGAGCATAAAATCACAGTTATCGCGAGCACTATGACGGATATCGCGAGCATTCGGTATTCTATTGCGCTCTCCCCCAAACGCCTTATTATCCGGCGTATCGCGAAGAAGTATATGGCTGCGGCCGCCGCTATAAAGAAGGCGTAATACATAAAGCGGTAAAAGAGCGAGAAATTTGAACCCCAGCTGTCGAATATGCGCAACTGCTCGCCCGCGCAATAGAAAATCAGAAAGAGCTTATAGGCGAGGTTCTGCGCGGCGTAAGCTACGGAACAGCCGAAGAGCACCGTCTTTTTTTCCTCGGAAAAGCACAGGCAGGCGTGGCCAGTGGTGACGGCGAACAGCACGAGATACACGGCTATCCTGCCGAATGAGTTCGAGCCGAAATAGTAATAAAACACCGCCGCGCCGAAGGCTATGCCCGCGAGCACAACAAGCCCCGAAAAGAGCTTGAGCCAAAACATACGCGAGCGGTAGAACCTGAACATGGCGAGCACGTAAAAGACGTACAGCTCCAGCAGAAATTCGAGTATTATGTTGAGGTAAATTTTAACAACTTCGTCAATCATGCCTGTTCCCCTGCCCTGCATACCAGTTGGCGAGGCCCGTTAAAAAGGCCGCGCGGCGGGGACGGCTTATCTGGAGCATGCGGTTGCCCACCTGCACTTCCGAACCCTGCACGCTTACGATAAATTTGGGATTGACGAGATAACAGTTGTTGCACCGCAAAAAACCGTACCCGGCAAGGTCGCGCTCAACTTCCGAAAGCACGCCCGTCATCTCTATGTCGCCGTCGATGAGGTGATAATAGAGCCTGTGGGCGATTATCTCCACGTACATGAGCTTATCGGTGGAAAAGCGGAATAGCCCGCTGCGGTGGTTAATGGTTATGCTGCGCTCCTCGTTCATCACATAGATATCGAGCGCCTTGCGGAACTTCAGCGAAAAATCGAAATAGCTGACAGGCTTTACCAAAAAGCCGACGGCGTCCACTTCATATCCCTTCTGCGCATACTGAACGAGATTGGTTATAAAGATTATGGAAACAGACTTGTCCACCTTTCTGAGCTCCACCGCGCCGTTCATGCCGTTCATTTTGGGCATCTGTATATCCATGAACACCACGGCGTATACCGCCTTATAATTTTCAAGGAAATCGGCGGCGTTTGTAAACCGCCACACTTTGAACTTCTGGCCTGACGCCGCGGAGTAGCGCTCTATATACGAAATGAGTAAACCGGCATCGTTGTTATCGTCTTCGACAATTGCTATGTTCCTCATGCTTCCCCCAAAAGATGAACCTTATTAAGTAAAATAAATTTTATCACACAAACGGCAGATTGTCAATAGCGGCATTTTTCGGCAATGGGCTCAAAGGACGCTCCAAAGGCGTGAAAATCCCCGCAGGAAAGCTCTCCGCGGGGAATGATAAACTATTTTAACTCTATATTCAATTCAACGCAAAGGCGGCGCGCCGCCTTAATTTTTGATCAGCCGAGCTTGACGTGCCTGCACAAAAATTTATAGCTCGCCGTAGTTATCCTGCCCTTGCCCTTCCAACTCAGCATATCCAAAAAGAAAAATGCGGGCATGCGCTTTATGCGGCGGTAGAGCTTTTCATCGCGCGATTTCAGCTCGTCCCACATCACTTTAAAATCTGCCCTGCGCTCAGGGCTGTCTTTTGCGGTTGTAAAAAAGTAGGTATTGCACATGATAACATGCAGTATGTGATACATGAGCTTCTTCAGCGGGCGGCACATGGCCTCGAGCTCTTCATAGCTGTATGCCGCAAGCATGTATCTCATGCAGCGGATCTGGTCGGCATAGCGCTTTACCACGTTTTCAACGTTGACCGATTGGTCGCTCCTGCCTATATAATAGCGATAGAGGTCGACGTTGAGATAGTACAGCTTATGCATGTAAGCGAGCGGCTGATAGGCGAAGTAATTATCGACGTAGAATGTATGTTCGGGCATGACTATGCCGCTCTCGCGGAGTTTCTCCGTTTTGTACACGAGCGAATGCATCAAAAGCATCTTCCACAGTTTTAAAGGTTTTATCTCTTCCCAGCCGAAAAACCTGTTCTGCGGAAAGTTCCTTACATAGTTGCTGACATACGACGTGTTGTCGTTGACATGCTCGTACACAAAGTTTACGATATACAGATCGGCCTCTATACCCTGAGACACATGATCCCTTATGGTATCGAGAAGCTTTTTATAAGCCTCTCCGTCGAGCCAGTCGTCGGAGTCGACCACCTTGTAATACAGTCCCGCAGCACATTCCAGGCCCTTGTTGACGCCCGAACCGTGCCCTCCGTTTTCTTTGTGCACGGCGCGGACTATGCCCGGGTATTTGTTCTGGTAATCGTCGGCGATCTTGCCCGTATTATCTGTGGAGCCGTCGTCCACTATGATTATTTCGACTTCGTCGCCGCCCGCAAGCAGACTGTTTACGCACTTGTCGAGATAGTCCTGAGAATTATAGCTCGGCACGGCAAATGTAATAAGTTTCATGATTTTTTACATTCCTGTGTATAAATTAAAATGTATTCGGCTGAAATGCCGTTAATCTGAGGAAAGATTTTTGCTTGCCGCGCAAAATGCGCGGCAAGCAAAAAAATTAAGGAGAAAATTGATGAAAAAAACTATGAACATATTAAACAGCCGGCAATCGTTTTTTCCGCCCGCACTGACGGCGGTGCGGAAATTGGAGAACGAGGCGGTTTAATAAGCTGTCATTTATTTTACTCTTTATTATTTTTTTCCGCCCTGGCAGCCTGTTTTGCCGCCTGTTTCGCCTGCTTTTCGGCAAGCTTTTTCTGATAAGCGGCCTCTTCCTCTTCATAGGAGAGCCCCTTCTTTTCGCAACGGGCCTTAAGCTCGGCCTTGCGCGCTTCATCGGCGAGGCGGTCGGCCTCCTCCTCTTCGCGGCGCAGCCTCTCTTCGGGAGGTATCCACTCTATGCCCGCGGCCTCGGCCTCAGACTTCTGACGCTCGAGAATTATCCTGTTATCTTCGGGAAGATGTCTTTCGACGCCGAAGAAGAGCACTACTATCGCGCAGAGCGCATAGGCGCCCGTCTCTATCCAGATATAGGATACCACAGAGCCCATCTCCGCGCCGAAGGCGCTGGTCATGCCGCTGACTATGCCCGTTGCAAGGGGCGTTGCGGCGATTAAGATTGAGCTGTACAGCGACATACCGAAGCCGTCGCAGCGGAAGCCGTTTTTTGCCTCCATGTGATCGAGGCAGTCGGCTATCATCGCGAGGATCATATATCCGGCAGGGGCCGAGCCGAGGCACTTAAGCGCCACGCCGACGGCCACTATAATAAAATTATCATACCATATGCCGGCTATCACGCCGCCTATAACACCAAGAACCATGCCCGCAAACACCACAGGGCGCTTGCCGAACTTGTTGCAAAGCGGCGAAACGAAGAGTATTGCGACAGCCATGGGCACGGCGCCGACTATGCCGAGCACGCTCATCGCGGCAGCACCGCTGAAACCTTCGAACACTACGTTGTTGGTGAAGTTCTGCATTGACGCGTTTTTGATGCCGCCCGAGAGCTGGTATAAAAGATAGAATATTATGGTTACTACAAAGAACTTATCGGAGAACAGCGCCTTGGCCTGTTTGCCTATGGAAGGCCCCTTTGCCTTTTCCGAACCTTCGGAGGCGCTTGCCGCCACAGCCTGGATCATGCTCTCTTCGGTGACCCTTTCGCGCGTGAAATAATACTGAGCGAGGCAACCGATGAAGGTTATTATTCCTATCGCTATGAACATGACCAGATAGCCGTTGGCATTGGGAAGCTCTGTGCTGTGATCGTTGGGGAATCCGCCGGTAAGAGCAAGGAGTATCTGGGGGAATATTATCGAGCCTGCGCCGGCGCCGCCGAGCGTGGCCATATTTACGAGGGAAGCGAGCAGACCCCTCTGCTTGCCGTTTCGCGTAGAGACGGGAACGAGCGCGCTGTTTGCCGTGTTATACAGGGGGAAGGCAACCGCATAAAAGAGGTTGTAGGCAATTGCCAGCCATACCATTTTAAACGTTGTGTTTTCCGGCATGGGCTGGATAAACATCAGCACGCTTGCAACCGCCAGAACAACGGATGACAGCAATATATACGGACGGGCCTTGCCCGCTCTTGACCTGGTTCGCTCTATTATCTGCCCCGCAAGCAGGTTGCCGGCAACTATAAGTATTGCCGAGAGCATTGGGAAGATAGTTAAAAAGGTCTGAACGCCTGTGTTGCCTGCCGCCAACTCTTCGGCAAACAGAACATCCTGGAAATACGCCACAAGAAGAGTGCCGAACAGGCTGTTTGCAAGCAGGCCGCAGAAGGGCCCCACGAGATAGCCGAGCAACGCCTCGGGCACGATTTTTACGTTGGCCGATTTTACCTTTGTGGACAAGAAAGGATTGTTAAAAACGCTCTTGCCCGACTGAGCCATTACTTTTTACCTCCCGCCTTCTCCTTGGAGAGAAACCGGCCGGCACCCTTGAACAAATGACCGTTGAAAATCATGATGAGCGCCTCCATCTGCCTGCGCGACATGCCGCCGTATTTGGCCAGTCCGCGCATGGGTTGGTGCAGCACGCCCTGAATGAGCATATTTGCCGTGGCACGCTTGCCCACTCCCTTCATTAAAGATATAGCAAAACGGATGGCTCCGGAGAACAGCCTGCCCACCCAGCGCTTTGAATATCTCAGGTCGGCAACGGTGCTGTTTTCGTCAATGACGATCCTGTTGCGTTTATAGAATTTATAATCTGCAGGAGGTATCTCCCTGCCGAGCACTGCGGCAAACTGCTCGTCGCTCACGTTGGCGACGCGGCCGCTGTAGTAATCTTTAAGTTCGTCCCTGTCGTAGCCGAAATCCGTCATGTTGCCTTTAACTTCGACGGAACCGACCAGCCTGATATCGGCGACGGACGCGCCTATGCCGACTACGTAGGTGCCGCCCTCCACCTGCCACTTTTCCGCCTTGGGATTGAACACCCTGAAGGTATATTCGTCAAACGGAATGGAAACCTTTGCGCTTTCGCCCGCTTTTAAGAATACTTTTTTGAAGCCCTTGAGCTCCTTGGCGGGACGGAAGATGGCACTGTCGGGCTTACCTATGTACAGCTGTGCGACTTCGGCGCCGTCGACGGAACCGGTGTTTGTTATGGTGAATGTTACGCCCTTTTCATCGGCCTTAAGGCCGGAATATTCAAATGTGGTATACGAAAGGCCGTAGCCGAAAGGATAGCACTCCTTTACGCCTGCCGTCTGATAGTAACGGTAGCCGACAAAGATGCTTTCGCGGTATTCTGTAGTGAACTTTTCACCGGGGAAATGGCTTGCCGAGGAGCAATCCTCATACCTTACGGGATAGCTTTCAGAGAGTTTGCCCGAGGGGTTGACCTTGCCGGTGAGCACGTTGAGCATGGCCGTGACGCCCGCCTGTCCGCCAAGATATGCATGCACAAGAGCCTGGGCGTCGTTTAAAACGTCGAGTTCCACGGCGCTGCCGCAGAAAAGCACCACCACCACTTTTTTGCCGAGCGCGTATATGCGCGTTAAAAGCTCAAGCTGGTTCAAGGGCAGTTTCATATCCTGCCTGTCGAGCCCCTCGGCCTCGGTCACTTCATCCAGACCGGCGAAAAATACTACGGTATCGGCCTTTTTTGCAAGTTCAAGCGCCTTTTTGGCGAGGGAACCGCTATTCTGTCCGTAACGCTTGAAGCCCGGCTCGTAGCCTATATAATTTATGCCTGAATTTTTAACTTCTTTGATAAAACTTTCGGTGCGGGTCGGATTTACTACCGACGAACCTGCACCCTGATAACGGGGAGTATCGGCAAAATCGCCTATAAAGCACACCTTCTCATTGCCGAGCGGCAGAACTTCATCGTCGTTTTTGAGAAGAACTATAGCTTCTTCGGCACAGCGGCGGGCTATATCATGGTGAGCGTCCTTATCGAACTGTTTAACTGCCTTCTTTACCGCCTCATCGGTGGAATATACAAATTCAAATAACCTGTCGAGGCACTCGTCGACGAGGTTTTCGTCAAGACTGCCGTCCTCCAGCGCCTTGAACACGTCGTCGGCGCCGTATTTGCATGCGGGCATCTCAAGATCGCTGCCACAGCGCACGCCGTCGACCCTGTCGTTGCAGCCTGCCCAGTCAGTAACCACCAGACCGCCGAAGCCCCACTCGTTGCGAAGAATGTCCACAAGGAGATGATAATTTTCATTGGCGTGGGTGCCGTTGAGCCTGTTGTATGCAGACATTATAGACTTTGCTCCGCCCTCTTTTATGGCAATTTCAAAGGCGGTGAGATATATTTCGCGCAGGGCACGCTCGTCCACCACACTGTCTACAATCATGCGCCTGAGCTCCTGGTTGTTGGCGGCAAAGTGCTTTACGCAGGCGTAGATGCCGCTCTTCTGAATACCCCTTATGCACGCAGCCGCCATTTTACCGGCGAGGTACGGGTCCTCAGAATAATACTCAAAGTTTCTGCCGCACAGCGGGTTGCGCTTTATGTTAACGCCAGGGCCGAGGAGCATATTGACGCTCTGCGCCGTCGCCTCCAGCCCCAGAAGTTCTCCAGCCTCTTCGAGAAGTTCAACGTTCCAGCTGTTGGCCATGCTGGCCGCCGAAGGCATACAGGTCGCCTCCACGCTGGGATTGAGTCCGAGATGGTCGCTGTCGGCCACCTGTTTCCTTATGCCGCTGGGGCCGTCGGAGAGCCAAGCCGAAGGAAGGCCGATATCCTCCACCTCGAGCGTGGTCCAGAAATCTTTACCGGTAAGCAGGTCTGCCTTCTGGCGGTGCGTAAGTTTTTTTATCTTTTCTGCGTATTTCAAAAATATTATCCCCCCTTGCTTTTTTCCGCATCATTCTATCACATTGTTTTTATAATTAACAGAGAAATGGCACAATTTGTACTTTATTTTACATAAAATGCAATCCGTACGCCTCAGCGCGCCTTTTTTAAGACGTCGGCACGGCGCAAAAACGCAAGATTTAAAGCACGGATTGCATTTCCGGATAAAAACAGAGAGGAGGAAGACTGCTGTTCCTCCCCCTCCGAGAGCTGCTTCAGCACGAAAGGCGAAGCGGCGCCTTTTTATTTAATTATGCAGTCTGCCGTAGAAATATTCGTAGCGATCGGCACGTCGTACACGACGGCTATACGCAGCAGCGCGCGGACGTCGGGATCGTGCGGTTGCGCGGTGAGCGGGTCGCATAAAAAGACGATCGCGTCGATCTTGCCCTCTGCCACATGGGCGCCTATCTGCTGGTCGCCCCCGAGTGGCCCCGAAAGAAAGCTTTCAACTTCCAGCCCGGTGGCTTCCGCCACTCTGCCGGCGGTATGTCCCGTGCCGCACAGCTTGTACTTTTCTAATTTCTCCTTGTTTTTGAGCGCCCACGCCACGATCTCATCTTTTTTTCCGTCGTGCGCGATCAGAGCGATGACTTTCTTATCCATGATGCCCCCTTTGCCGCAGGTCTATGCGGCCCGAATAACGTTTTTGATAACAAGACGGCAGACGACGCCTGCACATTACCTATCTATCATACCCGACTCCGGCAGCGTTTGTCAAGGCCGAAAGACAGGCCTCTTGTAAAAAATGTTTTACATTTTGAAAAAACGAAACCGGTGTGCGGAATCGCACGCCGGTTTCGTTTTTTCTATATAGGAGAAAAGGATGAAAATCCAAATCAAACGCCGCTGTATGCAGAGAAGCCGCCGTCTATCGGCAGGACAACGCCGGTGATGAAACCTGCGGCTCTGTCTGATACGAGAAAGAGAGTTGAACCTACGAGTTCGTCAACTTCGCCGAACCTGCCCATTGGCGTGCCGGCAATTATTTTACCGGTGCGCGCCGTGGGAGTGCCGTCAGCGTTCCACAAAAGCGATTTGTTCTGCGCAGTGGAGAAGAAGCCGGGCGCTATGGCGTTTACGCGGATGCCGACCTTTGCGAAGTGAACGGCAAGCCACTGGGTGAAGTTTGACACCGCCGCCTTGGCCGCAGAGTATGCAGGTATTTTGGTGAGCGGAGTGAATGCGTTCATTGAAGATATGTTGAGTATGCAGCAACCTTTGCGGCCTATCATGTCGCGCGCAAAAACCTGCGTGGGCATGAGCGTGCCGAGATAGTTGAGGTTGAACACAAACTGTATACCCTCGTCGCTCAGGTTGAAGAATGTTTTTATCTCGTTGTTGTCTTCATCGCCGAGTTCGAAATACTCCTTATCTGTCTGCGCCCTGGGGTTGTTGCCGCCCGCGCCGTTGATAAGGATATCGCAGGGGCCGAGATCCTTTAATATCTGCTGCCTGCAGTCTTCAAGAGTCTTTAAATCAAGCACGTTGGCAAAGTAACCCCTTGCAACGCCGCCTTCCTTTCTGATTTCTTCCGCAGCAGCCTCAGCCTTCTCAACGGTTCTGTCAAGAAGAGCAACCTTTGCGCCCGCAGCGGCGAGAGCCCTGGAGAGCTCCGAGCAGATGACGCCGCCCGCGCCCGTGACAACCGCCACTTTATCTTTCAAATCTTCTACGATTATGGGTAATTGCATAACCCATGCCTCCTTTTTATGATTTAAGATCTTTTTCAACAGCTTCAAACAGTCCGCTTAAATAGCAGGCGCCCATGGCCCTGTCGTAAAGGCCGTAGCCCGGCTTGGCATCCTCGCCCCATACATTCCTGCCGTGGTCGGGACGTATATAACCCTCAAACCCGTTCTGAACGAGCGCCCTGACTATGGCATACACGTCGACGTTGCCGCAGCATGTCATGTGACCGTTTTCAAAGAAATCGGTATCCGACGTATATTTAAGCTGCCTCAGGTGTGCAAAATATATGCGCTTTGCATATTTTGCAGCCATCTTGGGCAGGTCGTTGAATCTTCCGGCGCCGAGCGAACCGGTGCAGAACGTTATGCCGTTATGCCTGTTGGGAACGGCGGCAAAGAGTTTGTCGTAGTCCTCTTCCCTGCCCACTATTCTGGGCAGGCCGAAGATATCCCAGGGGGGATCGTCGGGATGGACGGCGAGATTTACGTCGGCCTCGTCGCAGGCGGGCATTACGCCGTTCAGGAAATACACGAAGTTTTCAAACAGCTGCTCGTGGGTCATGCCCTCGTATTCTTTCAAAAGCCCGTTGAGCTCGTCGGGAGTGTAACTCTCGTCCCAGCCGGGAAGGCGGAGATTGTGCTTATCGAGCTTTGCAAAATCGGCTTCGCTGTACGAAAGGGAAGTGGAACCGTCGCCGTGCTTGAAATAGAGATTGGTGCGGAACCAGTCGAATACGGGCATGAAATTATAGCAAATGCACTTTACGCCCGCCTTGCCGCAGTTGATTATATTCTGCCTGTAGGCCTCGATATACTTGTCCCTTGTGGGCTTGCCGAGCTTAATATCTTCATGCACGGGCACAGATTCGATGACTTCCATCTCCAGCCCCGCATTGTTTGCGAGTTCTTTGAGACGCAGAAGTTTATCCATGCTCCACACCGCGCCGACGGGTTCGTCGTATACCGCGGTGACCACGCCCGTCATACCCTGTATCTGCTTGATGTAATTCAGAGGTATGCAGTCCTTTTCGCCGTACCAGCGAAACGTCATCTTCATGAAATTATTCTCCTTCTTTCTTATTAGACTTAGCCGCCTTGGCAGCCTTTTTTTCTTCGGCCTTGCGGCGCTTTTCTTCCTGTTTGGCCTGATACTTGGCCTCTTCCTCTTCGAAAGAAAGCCCCTTCTTTTCACATCTTGCCTTGAGCTCCAGCTTGCGTGCCTCTTCGGAGAGCCTCTCAGCTTCGGCCTGCTCCTGCGCAAGCCTTACTTCGGGTTCTATCCACTCTACGCCCGCGGCAAGGGCTTCGGCTTTCTGGCGCTCGAGGATCTGTTCCCTGTCGCCCTTTAAGTACTTCTCGACGATGAAGAATAGCATCATTATTGCGCATGCGACATATACGCCCGTTTCGATCCAGATGTAGCATACGGGTACCCATGCGCTCGTGTCGCTGCCGCCCGTAACTGCGTTGAAGAAGGACTGCGCGAGGGGCGTGGTGGCCGCCATTATCGAGCTGTAGATACTCATGGTGAGGCCGTCGCAGCGGAAGCCGTGCTTTGCCTCGAGGTGGTCCAGAACGTCGGAGATCATGGCGAGGATCATGTAGCATGCGGGGGCCGAGCCGAAGCTCTTTAAAGCTACGCCCACGCATACGGCGTAGATGTTGTTCTGCCAGATACCGGCGATGACGCCGCCGACGGCGCCGACGAGCAGGCCGACCATAACGACGAGGCGCTTGCTGAACTTACGCGAGAGCGGCCAGATGAACGCCATGGCAACCGCCATGGGAACGGCGCCGAGAATGTTTATGGTGCCGTTATATATGCCGCCCATCTCATCGCCCCACTGGCCTGTGCAGAAATAGTTGCACGACATGTTCTTGAGCGAGCCTGAGAACTGGAATATGAGGTAGAAAATGATAACTATCCACCAGAACGCGTCGGTGCCGACTGCCTTGAACTGCTTGCCCATGGATATGGACTTCTTGGCGGTGACCTCCGTTTCGAGGTGGAAAGATTCCTCAGTTACCCTCTCACGGGTGAAGTAGTACTGAAGGACGGTAAAGAGGAAACTTACGATACCGATTACTATGAAGAGTATGGTCCATGCGGTGGTGTTGGGATTTGTCCAGCCGCCGAGGAACAAACTTACGAGGAAGGGGAACACCATGCCGCCCGCGCCCATAACGCCGAGGTGGGCGAAGTTTTCGAACGAAGCAAGTAAGCTGCGCTGCGAGCTGTTGCGGGTGGATACGGGAACGAGCGTGCTGTTCGACGTATTGTACATGGGGTATGCAACGGCGTAATACACGTTATACGCTATTGCGGTTAAAACCATGGTCAAAACGGGCGTGTCAGTTCCGTTGCCCATTGGCGCGATAAACAGCACTATACAGCCTATTGCAAGCAGCACGGACGAGAGCAGCAGCCAGGGCCTTGCCTTGCCCGCGCGCGTCTTGGTGCGCTCTATCAGCTGTCCGACAAGCAGGTTGCCGATGACTATCAGAATAGTCGAAATGAGGGGCAGCAGCGTGAGGAATGTGCCTATCGCAGTACCTGCGCCTGCAGTCCACTGGGTGACTGTATCACCATTGATGGTTACAGTTTCCCTGTAGTTGGCAAACAATACGTCTGTCCAGTACCTGTTTAAGAAGTTGGTGAAAATGCCGCTCGCCAGAAGGGCGCCGAACGGGCCGATAAAGTAGCCGAAGAGGAGCTCCGGCGGCTTTACGTTGGCCGACTTTACCTTCGTGGAGAACAGCGGATTTTCAAAAATGCTCTTTTTCTTTTTTGAAGTTTCCATCATTTACTCCCTGAAAAAAATTTACGCGGCTGCGCCGCGCGCGCATGGAAGCGGGCGCTGTGCTCACCTGCCTATACATACTATTATAGCTAAATTTTTATCAATTTCAATTACGTAAATTATTAAAAAATATTGCAATTTTAGTACAAACCTCACAAATACTAAAATATATATGAAAAATCTTTGCATTTTTTACTCAATAGTATTGCAATTTAATTACCGACATGCTATAATACATATAAGATGTTTAGCTTTGCTTACGGAAATATCGACTTTTCCCATAAAATAGACAATCCTTCTTCGCCTACGGAAGATTATTACAAACATATCCACACATTCATGGAGATATTGCATTTCGTACAGGGCGACGTTGACTATACCGTTGAATCGGAAACCCGCACTCTTCAGCCCGGCGACACAGTACTCGTTGCGCCGGGAAAACTGCACTTTGCAATAGTAAACCTGAACGAAAAACCATATGAAAGATATGTGCTGAAGTTTCCCGAAATACTGGTCCCCGACTATTTGAAAGAAGCGCTGCTTGCCCACAGGCCGTTCTTTCTGCCTTCGGAGGAATATACGCCCATATTTGCCAAGTTAGACGAATACCGGAAGAACTTTTCCAAAGCGGAGACATACACGCTGTTTACCTGCGAGCTTTCAAAACTTCTTATTATGATGAACCGCTCCGCAAGCCTCGGAAAACAAAAGGCCAACCCCTTTATTGAAAAAATAATAACGTACATCAACAACAATATCACGAGCGAAATAACTTTGGACAGTCTTGCCGAAGATCTGATGTATTCAAAATCGTACATAAGCAACGAATTCAAAAAATACATGCACATACCCATGATGCAGTATGTGCGCTCCAAAAAGATATTGTTTGCGCATACACTTATAATGAACGGCATGAAAAAGAGCGAAGCCGCCGAAAAACTCGGATTTATGAACTACTCCACATTTTTCCGCTCTTACCGCAAACTTCTGAACATAAACAGCGAAACCGAGTGAAAAGCCGGGGTTAAAACACAAAAAAACGGCATTTAATGCCGTTTTTTGTTTTATGCCGGCAGTTTTTAACCGCATTTCCGCCGATTTTTGTTAAATTAAGATAAAAACGCAATACTTTTGTGCAAAAATTGCTATTGCTATTTTTTTTGTTCAGAGTTAACATATATAATATAGAATAACACAATTTTGGGAGGAATGATGAGAACTGTAATCAATATCAACAAGAATTGGAAATTCATAAAGGCCAACGCGGCACCCGAACAGGCGGAGACCGCAGAAGGCGTGAAACTCGACCTGCCCTACACCTGGAACGGCAAGGACGGCCAGGACGGCGGCAACGACTACTATCGCGGCACGTGTCTGTTCGTAAAGCGGTTTCCCGCGCCCGAGCTTGAAAAAGACGGAAGGCTTTACCTTGAATTCAAGGGCGTGAACTCCTCCGCCCGCGTGATTTTCAACGGGCAGGAAGTGGCCTCGCACGACGGCGGCTACTCCACCTTCCGCTGCGACGTGACGGAATTTTTGAACAAGGACAACCTGCTGCTCGTGTATGTTGACAACTCCAAGACCGAGAAGGTATATCCGCAGACGGCCGACTTTACATTTTACGGCGGAATATACCGCGACGTAAACCTTGTATGCGTGGGCAAAAACCACTTCGACCTCGACTTTTACGGAGCGCCCGGCATTGCCATAACCCCCACCGTGAAAGACGGCGAATGCGTGGTAAAAACGGACGCATACGTTACCGGCGAAGGCGAAGTAAGGATAAGCATCCTCGACGGCGACGGAAATACCGTTGCCGAGGGCAAAAACGGCGAAGCGATAAAGATTGAAAACGCCAGGCTTTGGGACGGCATTGACGACCCCTACCTCTACTCGGCAAAAGCAGAACTTATATGCGGCGGCAAGGTGTGCGACGTTCTGCAGAAGAAGTTCGGGTTCAGGAGCTTTGCGATCGACCCCAAAAAGGGCTTCATATTAAACGGCAGGAGCTATCCCCTGCGCGGCGTGTGCAGACACCAGGACAGGCGCGACGTGGGCAACGCTTTAACGCGCGAGATGCACGAAGAGGACATAGCCATAATAAAGGAGATAGGCGCCAATACGCTGCGCCTTGCACACTACCAGCACGACGATTACTTCTATGACCTCTGCGACGAGGCCGGCCTTGTGGTCTGGGCAGAGATACCCTATATCTCCCGCCACATGCCGGAGGCGAACGACAACGCCGTGTCGCAGATGAAAGAGCTCATTTATCAGCAATACAACCATGCTTGCATAGTTATGTGGGGCGTTTCAAACGAGATAACCATGTATCACAAGCACAAGAAGGACATGCTTGCCTTCCACAAGAAACTGAACGACCTCGTTCACAAGACAGACCCCACCCGCCTTACGACGCTTGCGGTGTTTGCGATGGCCGGCCCCATGAACAAGACGGCGCACATAACCGACGTGGTGGCCTGGAACCTGTACCTCGGCTGGTATGTGCCCGGCTTCTTCCTCAATGACCTGTGGATATCGCTCTTCCATACCCTATACCCCAAACGCCCGCTCGGGTATTCAGAGTACGGCGCGGAATGCATGCCGCATCTCCACTCGAAACATCCCAGAAGGGGCGACAACAGCGAAGAATACCAGGCTTCGTACCACGAGTTCATGCTGCGTTGTTTTAACAGACATCCCTATATGTGGGGCACATATGTGTGGAACATGTTCGACTTTGCCGCCGACGCCAGAAACCAGGGCGGCGAACCCGGCATGAACCACAAGGGGCTTGTGACGTTTGACAGAAAGATAAAGAAAGACAGCTTTTATGCCTACAAGGCATACTGGAGCAAACAGCCCTTCGTATATATAGCCGGCAAGCGCTTTGCCAACCGCACCGGCGGCACGACCACCGTTAAGGTTTACACCAACTGCGGCGGCGTTGACCTCTATTGCAACGATAAAAAACTGAGCGGAAAGACGAAGGACGGGCGCGTGTTCGTATATAAGGTCAAACTTGCCGACGTGAACAACCTGCGCGCCGTCAGCGGCGACTGCGTGGACGAATGCGTTATACGCAAGGTGGATAAGCCCGACGAGAGCTACCGCCTGCACGTGCACTCCGAAACACAGAGCTGGCAGAAATAAGCAAAGTTTCAGGAATAATTTCGTACGACAGACATAAAGTCTGCGTCATTCCCCTCTATACTTGCCGCGGAGCAAAATTGCCCCGCGGCAATATTTTTTTCGGACTTAATACTGTACAAAAAAAGGCGCGGCGGCGCCGTTTACGGCGCCGCCGCGCAAAAAGCTGCAATATTTATTTTATAATACATTTATTTATTGAGCTTTGAAACGCCGGACTTTACGGCCGCTTCAGCCACCGCCTTCGCGACGGCCTCGTGCGCAGCCTTATTCCACGCCTCAGGCAGAATGTACTCGCGCGAGAGTTTGTCTGCAGGAACAAAGTCGGCTATGGCGTTCGCCGCCGCTATCATCATCTCGGTATTGACGGTATTTGCACGCACGTCGAGCGCTCCGCGGAACACGCCGGGGAACACGAGCACGTTGTTTATCTGGTTGTTGTATTCGGAAGAGCCCGTCCCGACTATGAACGCACCCGCCTCCTTTGCATCGACGGGATTAATCTCGGGCACAGGGTTGGCGCAGGTGAAGAGTATTGCCTTATCCGCCATGGATGCGACCATCTCTTTGGTGACGCAGTTTGCCACCGAAACGCCGATAAACACGTCGGCGCCCTTCAATGCATCGGCGAGGGAGCCGTGCCTGCGGGAGAGGTTGGTGAGCTTTACTATTTCCTGCTTTGCGGAGTTGAGGCCCTCGTCGCCCTCGCACAGCATGCCCGTCCTGCCGCACATGATTATATCCTTCACGCCGTAGGCGAGCAAAAATTTTGCTATGGCTATGCCTGCGGCGCCGGGGCCGTTTATTACCACCTTTATCTCATCCGCACGCTTTCCGGCGAGCTTGAGCGCGTTTCTGAGAGCCGCCGTCATGACAATCGCCGTGCCGTGCTGGTCATCGTGGAATACGGGGATGTCGAGCTCGGCTTTAAGCCTGGTTTCGACCTCGAAGCAACGAGGAGCGGAGATATCTTCGAGATTTATTCCTCCGAACGAGCCCGAAATTAAACTGATCGTCTTTATTATCTCTTCGGGATCCTTAGACTTTATGCATATGGGGAAGGCGTCGACGTCGCCGAATGCCTTGAAAAGCGCGCACTTGCCCTCCATTACGGGCATTCCCGCTTCAGGGCCGATGTCCCCCAAACCCAAAACAGCGGTACCGTCGGTTATGACAGCCACGGTGTTCCAGCGCCTGGTCAGATCGAAGCTCTTTTCAACGTCGGCATTTATGGCCATACAAGGCTCAGCCACGCCCGGGGTGTATGCGAGAGAGAGCTCCTCCCTGCACGATACGGGCACGCGCACTTTTGTTTCTATCTTGCCGCGCCACTCGGCATGTTTTTTAAGCGATTCCTTCCTGTAATTCATTTTTATTTCCTCCGATGGTAGTTCGATTACATTTACATTATAAACTTGTTGTGCTATAATGTAAAATAATAATAAGGTATAACCATTATGACTTAAACGCATGATAATTTTTTGGCGGTGAGGGCAGTGAACTACGAATATTACAAAATATTTTACTATGTGGGCAAGCACAAAAACATAACGAAGGCGGCTGCCGAGATATACTCCAGCCAACCCGCGGTGACGCGCGCCATTCAGAATCTAGAGCGGGAGCTGGGGTGCAGGCTGTTCACGCGCAACAAGTCCGGCGTAGAATTTACCCACGAAGGAAAGACGTTGTACGATTACGTCAGCGCGGCATACAGCCAGCTTACAAAGGGCGAGGACGAGGTGCGGCGCACGATAGACGCCGAGACGGGCACGATATACATTGGCGCGTCGGTAACGTCGCTGTATGAATTTTTATTTGACTGTCTGAATATTTTCAGAAGCAGGCGCCCGCATGTGAAACTTAAGATAAGTACGGGCTCCAACAACAGCACTATAGAAAAACTGAGGAGCGGAGCCATTGACCTTGCCTTTGTTTCCACGCCGTGTTTGCCGGACAAGGCGCTGAACTTTGTTAAAGTGCGCTCGTTCTTCGACGTGCTGATCGCGGGCAACGGCTTTTCCCGTCTCAGAGACAGACGGTTTGACCTCAAGGATATAGCCGGTTATCCCTATGTAGGACTGAGGCAGAGCATGCAGCTTAGGCAATTTCTGGACGACGTGTTCGCTCAGAACAAACTTACAGTTTCTCCCGACATAGAAGCCGACGGCGCCGACCTTCTGGTGCCGCTTATAAGCCACAATTTCGGCATAGGTTTCGTGCCCGAATCTATGGCGGCGGCGGCCATAGAGCGCGGCGAGGTGTTCCGCGTGCCGCTGGACTTTGAAATGCCCGCGCGGCACATATGCATGGTGACAGATCCGCGCCACCCGCAGACGAACGCCTCGCGCGAGCTGAACAGAATGATATCCGAGAGTATGGCCGAGCGTCAATAGATTCATCCGGATCTGAACAACGCCTGCCGTGTTAAAGACATCGGCATCAATGCCCGCACTTTTGGAGCCTCAAGAATTAACACCCGGCCGAACAGATGAACGCAAAAACAACTATAAAAAAACATAAAAGGCATGCGCCGCGGCAAATTTTGCCGCGGCGCATATGTATTCAGACGCATATACTGCACACAGGCGGACTCGACAAGCCCCCCGTTTACATCAATTTGTATTATTTGTCCTGCTTCCCGTTCAAAAAAGTCTCGTTATAGCGCGCCATGCACTTGCGTATTATCTGTATCGCCTCATACTTATGATTGATCTCCTTTACCGTGGTGGACTTATGCTCGAGCATCTTATACACCTCGAAGAAGTGCATCATCTCCTCGAATATGTGCTTAGGCAGCTCCTTTATGTCGTAATAGTGCTTATAGTTGGGATCGTTCACGGGCACGGCGATTATCTTTTCGTCGAGCTCGCCGCTGTCGGTCATCGTTATGACGCCTATAGGCATGCAGGTGACGAGCGTCATGGGATAGATGGACTCGTTGCAAAGGACGAGCACGTCGAGCGGGTCGCCGTCGTCGGCGAGGGTGCGCGGGATAAAGCCGTAGTTTGAAGGGTACACGGTGGACGTGTACAACACCCTGTCCATGCGCAGCAGTCCCGTCTCCTTGTCGAGTTCATATTTGACTTTGCAGCCCTTGGGGATCTCGACTAACGCCTCGAACCTGTTTTCGGCTATGCGATCCTCCCTTATGTCGTGCCAGATATTCATTTGTACCTCCGTAAGTTCCCCCTCTGCCGAATATACCCGCAAAACGAGGGCAAAATCCGTAGAGAATGTAATATATCATACCTATATATTAGCACATAAAACACATTTGTAAAATAACAAATAGATATGATATACATATAAAATATGCATGATTAAACCTCCCGGCGAAACCGACGCATTTCATCGATTTCGATTTCAAAATTTTGCGGCCGGGCACAAATCTGCGCCCGGCCGCTGAAAAGGAGGGAAAAGAAATGAGTCGTTTTCGCTATGCGATCAATCAGGCATCATCTGACGCAAAGTTTTTAACGCAGCTTCTCATCAGCGAGAAACCATGTGCAGTCAGAATAACGCCTGGTTGCGATCGGGAGATCAGACCGCTTCAAAATCGGTGAACACACTGTATACAAACTCTACCGTCACATACTCGGAGTCATAGCTCGTTGCGCCGTCGTCACCGGGTACATAAATGTGCAGATAGTACGTCTGCCCCTCGGTGAGTCCCGAAATCCAGAACCAACCCGTCGTCTGATATTCCATGGTGGGACCGGAGTGCGAGTAATGTAGTTATTTACGCTCGCGGTGCCCTCGGTAACGTCAGTTCCCTGCTCCACCTCTATCCAGCCGCAGAAAGTGTTGCTGTCGTTTCGGGTCATTTTGATGTTCTCATAAGAGAAGGTGACAGCGTCGGACTCGGTGCCGTCCTCGGTTTCGGTAATATAGTATATGAGCTGTGTATCGGGGTTTGCACTGCAGTATGTATCGGCGTTATCTATTTCAAACATCATGCCGTCATTTTCAAGCACCACGTTGCTCGTATCGATCGAATTGCTGGTTCCTCCCATTCCGCCCGTAGTTTCGGTAGTGCCGTACTGCGAGAAAGTAGTAGAGAATCCGTCCATCGCAGTGCTGGTGGAAATTTCAGGATCGACGTTATGCAGAATAAGCGTCGTGGGCTCTTCGTCAACGAGATAATCGGACATAGTGTACAGAGCTATGGGGCCGCCCGCCCTTATACCGACTATGTATTCGCCGCCGCCGATATTGGAGTTGGGCAGCTCGAAAGTTACCGTGTCGCCGGCCTCGTAAGTCTGCCTGTCGCCGTTCTCATCGGTGTACTGGGCGTTAAAACGCTTGCTGTATGTAGGCGTGAGGGAAAGTATGGTTTCGAGCGGCTGCAACAGATAGTCGCCGTTTTCATCGGTGAGGTACTCGGTCTCAGTAACAGTGCTCGTCGTGCCGTCAGGATTTTCCTGTTCCACCTCCTTCGTTTCAGACTGGAAATAACCGGTATTTCCGAGGTCTTCCGAAGGTTCTGTAACGTTATAGAAATATACGCGGTAATAAGCGGCGTTTTCCACCGCAGTGAAAGAGAATGTGCCTGCCTCAAAGTCGTATGTGAGGTTATAGGGCACCTCAAGCTGCGAGCGGAGCGAATCGCTATCCTCCCCGCCGCCGATGACGTCGTTTTTGAGCAGGACGGTGCCCTCGCTCATAATATCGACGCTTGCCTCAAACCCGTCGAGATAGTTGCTCTCTACGGTGTAATCGGTGTCCTCGTTGAGCGCATCGCTGGTGAACCTGCCTATGCCCATGGCAATGGTGGCAGACATCCGCGAAGCCGCAACGTTCAGAACGAGCAAAAGCACGATGAGTACCGCTATACCCATAACCGCGCCGCTTCTGCTCTTTCTCTTGTTAGCCATATGTTGTCCTCCTTAAGATATTTTGTCAGCTTTATTTTTGTGCGCAATACGCGCATGCTGTTACTTCCAATCTTTTAGAGCCGCGTCAGTGTTGTTTTATCACATTAAATTTTATAAACAAACACAAAAAACGCAATATCGACAATCATAAGCGGCTGAATTTTATTCCTACACGGTTTTAAGACTTAAAAAAGTCCGCAGGCACGGGGGATTCAGGAGCAAACGCAAAAAAAGGCGGGCAAAATGCCCGCCTTAATAAATCAATCATATTATCAATTGTTTCAGACATTTTCCGCCGCCGAAGCGCTCTCGGCCGGCTGCCCGGCAGACTGTCCCCTGCAGGGGAAGACGGCATTGACGTTGAATATGTCGCCCTCCTGCACGAAAGATACTTCGCCGCCGTACTTGCGCGCAATTAGCCGCTGCCTCTGTCCCCTTCGATGTCGTCCGAAAACGAGGATACGCCTATGCACACTGCGAGCGCAATGAACATGAGCACCACGGCGTCGAGCCAGTTTACCGAATCGAGCGACTCCGACGTGACCTTGCGCCAGTATATAAGCCATACCGCCAAGAGAAAGAGGGCGATAAATCCGTAATGCACGAAATAGTTGCCTACATTGATCGGTAATGCCCCTCGTATCACCCTGTCAAGACAGAAGGCGCCATGCTGGATAAAATAGCAGCTCGACGCGACAAAAAACACTTTCCACAGCCTGAGACTGAGGCATATTGCTATGACTGCGGCGATAAGCGCAAAGTCGACCGCAAACCATATGATATTGCCTATCGCCCCGCCTATCGTTATCCAGCGGGGCAGAAAATACGAGAGTGCGACACACGCAGGCACGGAGATTATAAAACGCAGCCAGAACAATCTACGGCGGGGAAACGCACGCACAGCGCAACTGCGATTATCAGCATATCGAATATAAACATTTTTTCCGTAAGGAAATTGAAAAGCGTCATATCAGCCCCCGTAATAATCGGCAAGCGCCTTTAAAAAGTCCTTTTTGCGGGAGCGGCTTATCTGAAGGCTATCCCCCCCTGCCATAACGCTGTCTTTATCGACCGACTCTACCCTGTTCATATTGACGAGATAACAATAATTGCAACGGAAAAAACCGAACGGAATGAGTTTTTCCTCTACTTTGGAGAGCACACCCGTCACCTCGAAGTCGCCCTCGTCTGTGTGGTATATCAGTCTGTGCGCCGCGTCCATGCCGTTTATATCGGGCAACTCTATATCCATAAAGATCATGTCGGCGTCGCCCTTATATGCCGAAAGAAAATCCAATGCGCTCTTATAGGCGGTAATGAAAAAGCTTTCGCCGTTTTCGCGCTCGTAGCGCGAAAGGTGATCCCTCAGTTGGTCCTCATCGCTCTGATTGTCTTCAACGATAACAACTTTAACCATTTTTCTCCGTTAGTCCTCCGCCATATAAACTGCCCCACGGAAAAATTACCCGAAACAAAGGGATGCTCACGGCGTACGTCTCGACAAAAAACTGCCGTTTTTGACATTACACCACAACTGTTACAAATTATCAATACAGAAAACACATACATTTTCTGTTGCCGTTAAATTACCGCAAACCGCACAATCTAAGCATGAAAAAGCAACGGGCTGCCGCTTTCACGGCAGCCCGTTGCTTTTATCGGGTTTATAAGGTATTGTAAAGGATTAAACCTTATTTTTTATTTGCCTGCAAATGCCTTTTACTGCGAATCGGCGCCTTTATTGCCGCTTTCTTCTGCAGCCTCCGCACTGCCTTCCTCCGCGGCTTCAACGCCTGCTTCAGCACCTTCGGCATTGTCACCGGCTGTAACCCCGGCATTGCCTTCTTCGGCACCTTCCGCATCACCCGCCGCTGCAGCCTCCGCATTGCCTTCGAACGCTGCGGCCTTTTTTAATTTGACCGCAAGAACGATATCTATGGCTATAACTACTGCCAGCGCAATCCCCAGCCCGACGCATATCCATATCTGTGCTGTCGACGTTATTAGAGGAGATGCCGCCAGGAGCGCAAAGCCGTATGCGCCGTCGTTTGCGGGAGTGCCGCCCTCAGGGTCGTCGTCCGACTTATTGTTGCGCCGCTTTGCAAGCAACACCGCAAGCACAACGAGCGCTATTATCGCCAGGATGAGCAATACGGAGAGCAGGATTATAAGCCACAAGTAGTTTACATCCACCGTGAACGTGAAGAGCACGGGATCTGTAGTGCCGTCTGCCCAGACATAGTTATCGGGATCGGCGAGAGTTACGGAGACGATGTATTCTCCGGCAGCATCCTGCACGTTGCCGACGATGTTCATAAGTTCCTCGTCAAAGCCCTCGGGCATATATGTGAGAGGATCGCCGTTTTCCATGAAGTAGCTGTCGTCTGCGGCGGGCTTTTCAAGCGCCATGCGCGAGATGCTCCAGGTGAGCGTTACCTCCCTTTCGCCCGTTGAGAACGCATAGCTTATGCCGTCCTTTAAAGTGAACGTTACGGTGTATGTCCCCGCATTGGTAGCCGAGAGGCCCATTACGCCGTCCGTGACGATTTCGCAGTCGGCAGTTATGTCCATTATTGCGGTATCGGCGCCGCTTATGGCATTGAACTGTTCACTGCCGTCGAATACCGAGCTTGTGAAGTCAAGTTCGGGGACTGCCACCACAGCGCTCACTATTTCAAAACGGACGCCCTCGGATACGCAGCCTTCATAGTTGGCTGTCGCATCCACCATGGCGCGGACGTAATATACGCCGACTGCTGTGGGAGCTGTGAGGGAATACTCGGAGAAATCTTCGTCAGCCGAGAAAACGTAATACACGGTGCCGTGCAGCGCTACCGAACCGGTGGGCACTATCTCGTCGCCGTAGGCGTATACATCTTCCACTTCGGGAGGGGTAACGCTGTTGCCCGCGCGCGTTATGCGGAATATAGCCGTTGCCGTGCCGTCGCCATTCTCCCAACGATAGTTATAGGGATCGGTGAGGGTGAGCGTTACTTCATATTCGCCGACATTTATCCAGTCATCGCCCTGCTCAACGCTGTAGCGCGAATTTGAAGCAAGGTCTGACGTGAGAGGATTGCCCGTATATGTCTTTGAGCCTGCGTCCGGAACTGCTACTGTTGCGCGTTCTATGACCATGACTGCGGTATTCCCTCCCACCACCGTATAGTTGGTATCGGAGATGGTCGCACGCACGGTGTAACTGCCTGCCTGCGTGGGAACGGCGGTGCTGTTGCTGTATACGGTGCCGTCGTTTGCGGTGCCGCTGTAAGTTATGCTTACAGCAACGCCTTCAGCGCCCACTACCGTGGCGGTCGCGGGAGTTATCACGCCGCCGTATGTGCCGCCGCCGGGATTGATGTTTAACCTTACCTGCGCCGCACGGATATGGAATACCGCCGTGGCGTTTCCGAGCAGGTAGTTGACGCTTGCCGCGTCGCCGGCCATGAATGTTGCCGTGAACGTGTAACCGGACGCATTGACGTTTATAAATTCATCTGCAGAGGTAAGCGTTACTTCAAGTTCATGCTCGTTGCCGAACACGTCGGTGTAAGTTGCCGTAACGCTGCCGCTCTGGTCGTAGCCAGTATATGTGAAGTCGTCTTCGCACCAGTCTGCGCTGACCGCCAGCCTGCTGATAACAAATTCAACCGTCGTGCTTGCCGGAACGTTATAGTTGGGGCTTGAATTTGAGAACGTTACCGTGAGGGTGTATGTGCCCGCATTCGTCGCGCTGCCTACTTCATAGCCGAGCATGATCCCGTCTAATCCTGCGGGCAGGTTGCCGGCCACAGGCGACTGGGGCTGACCTGTGTATTTAACTGCGGTATTGCTCCAGGTTATGCCCGAGATATCGTAATCCGCCTTCTCGACCACAAACTCAAGTTCAGTTTCAAGGCCGGCGAAATTACTGTTTCCTTCAACGGTTGCGACTACAAGATAGCTGCCTGCAGGCGTCAATCTGTCGGGCGTGATCTCGTCGCCGCGAACGCCGCCTTCATACTCATAATAAGTAAACTCGACTTCGCCGAATTTTGCCTCGGCCGACGGTGAGCCCGGCGTCTGACCGTAAGTCCAGCCCTCTATCGAAAGCTCTTCAGTCCACTCGTTTTCTCCCTGCGATATCGTCCAGGTGAATACGATGTCGTTTGAAGTGCCGATCTGTTCGCCGTCCGCCCATACATAGTTGTGCGTATCCAGAAGCGATACGGTTATCGTATATTCGGCCGCGTCAGTCTCCGTTATGATCCAGCTTCCGCCGCTGTATACGAGCGTGCTTTCAGAATCGATATCCATGAGCGAGGTGTTTACGCCGCTCACCGACGCGGTGTGCGCTTCCCCGTCATAAGATACGTCTTCGCCGCTGAATACTGGCGCCGTCACCTGCGCGGGTGTGATCGTAAACTGAGCCGACCCTTCGCCGCCGACATAATTTTCCGTGTCTTCAATAGTTGCGACTACCCAGTAGGTGCCTGCGTCTGTAGGCTGACCTGTGAGCAGTTCGCCGCGCTCGCCGTTATTATCTGCATACCATGCAAGCGTTGCCGCATCTTCGCCAAACGCGGCGCCCACAACTACTTCAAGCGCGTTGCCGTATACCGTGCCGCCGCCCGTAACCGTTACGGTGACGGCGTTTTCTGTGGCTTGCGTTATCTCCCAAGTGAGCGTAAGCGTATCTTCGCCGCCCGCCCATACATAGTTGTGCGAATCGTTGAGCGTTATGGTGATTTCATATACGCCGACAACTGTAGCGCGGAGCTCGAGTCCGCTCTCCACCGTCGTTGCGGTGAGCGACCCGATATCTATCGCCATGGCGGAGCTTATATATCCGCTCAGAAGGTTGGTCTGCTCGGTGCCGTCGTAAACGGACGTTTCATATTCAAGTTTTGGCAACTCCACCTCTGCGCGAACGATCTCGAACATAACATACCCGGAAGTTGCGCCTGAATAATTATCCGTCGCTGCGACAGCCGCGCGAACATAATACACTCCCACTTCTGTAGGAACCGCAGCCGTGTAACCGCTGTTCGGATCGGCCGAGTACACATAATAAGGTTGCGCGAACGTCACTGTCTGACCGCCTGACAACACCGTTGAGCCGCTCGGGCTTACAGTGTCGCCGTAGGTGTACTGCTGACCCGACGAAGGAACCACGGGCGCCGTTACGCTGATTTCGGCGCGGGTGATCTGGAATATCGCCGTGGCGGTATCGCCGCTTGCGCTCTCCCAACGGTAATTGTTGGAGTCGGTAAGCGTGAACACTATTTCGTAAGAACCGGCATCTATCCAGTCGTCGCCCTGCTCGAAGGTATAGAGAGCATTGTCAGCTATATCCGCCGTCTGTGCGCTGCCGTTGTAGGGTTTTGAATCGATATCGGGCAGCTGCACATATGCGCGGGCTATTATCATAGTCGCGACGTCTATGCCGCTTATGTAATAGTTGGTGTTGCCTCCGACGGTCACGCGCACGGTATAAGTACCTGCCTGCGTAGGAGCTGATTCGCTGTTCACATACTCCGTGCCGTCGTTGGCTCTGCCAGTATAAGTTATGGCGAGCGTTACGCCATCGGGCGTACCGCCAACCACCTCTGCGGTCGCCTCGGTTATTTCACCGCCGAACGTGCCGCCGCCGGGGGTGATTTCAACCTCTATGCCGAGGCCTTCGACCATGAACACGCCCGGAATGAACGTGACGCTGTAGTTTGCGTTTGCTGATGTGCCGCCTATCGTGTAGGGGCCTGCGGCTACCGCCTCGCCCGAGGTGATATACAGCGTTATTTCAAGGTCGTCGTTATAAACTTTACCTGCGGTGACATCATACATACTGTCGTCAAGCTCGCCCGAGAGGTCGCTGCCTGTGTATGTAGCCGACTGATTGCCTATAGTCACCGTCACCTCTGCCGGCAGGATATGGAATACGGCCGAAGCGTCTTCGGGCAGCACGTAGTTGGTAACGCCTTCGGGCATTGCTGCCGTAAAGGTGTAGCCGTCTTCGTTCACATATATGAACTCGCCGCCGCTGACACTGATTTCAAGCGGCTGTTCGTCGCCGTTTATATCGGTGTAAGTTGCCGCAACGTAACCGCTCTGATTTTCGCCGTTGTAAGTGAAGTTATCTTCACACCAATCAACCTCCACAACCTTAGCGGTTATTTCAAATTCAACAGTGCCGTCAGAAGGTACGTTATAGTTGGGGCTTGAAGTCGAGAACGTTACTTTAAGGGTATATGTGCCCGCGTCAGTCCTCTCTTCGACCTCATAGCCGAGCGTGATCCCGTCTAAGCCTGCGGGCAGATTTACCGCTATGGGCGACTGGGGCTGACCCGTGTATTCAACGACGGTGTTGCTCCAGATTATTGCTTCGATATCGCTCTGCGAATAATCGGCCTTGAGAATATCGAACTCATAATAACCGGTCTCTGCAAGCGCGCCGTAGTTGCCATCTGCACTTGCATCAACTTTTGCGGTCACATAGTAGGTGCCTGCATTTGTGAGATATCCGGGCGCTTCGACTGCTACATATTCGCCGTCAACAAACTGATAATAGGTGAACACTACCTCGCCGTACATCGATGCGGCCGCAGGCGCACTGGGCGCTTGCCCGTACGTCCAGCCAACTATCGAAAGTTCTTCGGTCCAGCTGTTTACGGCTCCCGTTATCGTCCACGTGAGGAACACAACGCCGTTTTCATCGGCCGTCACATCTCCGGCCCATGTATAGTTGCTGTTTGTGAGCGAAATGCCTATATCATAGCTTCCCGCATTCACTGCAGAGAACGTGCGCGACTGTCCGTCGGCCGAGGCGCTTAAGCCGTCGCTCATGGAGCTTATCGCCATGATGCTGAGATCGAGGCCGTTATCTATGCCGAGAGTAACGCTGAGGGCATCACCGGTGTAGTTCCAGCCACCTGCCGGCATTACGGGCGCCTCTACAGTTGCCTGATGTATGGTAAACTGCTCCGTCGCCCAGAGGGAACCGTAGTCTGTGGTGCCTTCTACCACGGCAACGACCCAATAGGTGCCCGCATTCTGAGGAATTACATGAGTGAGATTGTTATAGTTGCCCTCTGCAGGCTCGCTTGCGCCCGCTGCGGTGAAATAGAACTCCACTTCACCGTATACGGCGTCGGCCTCGGGGTAATTTATGCCGTCGTCATACTCGCCGTAGGTCCACTCCGTTATGCTGAGAGTTACTTCCCACCCGTTCTCTTCGGAAGTGATGCTCCAGCTTACAAAGAAGCTCCTTATGCCGTCATTGCTTTCATCGTCGTCGTTATCGTATATCGACCACTTATAGTTTGCACCGTTTTCGTCATCGAGAGTCACGGTAACGCCGTAAGTGCCTACGCTTGTGGCCGACATAGTGGCCGTATGTTCGCCCGCATTATTTGTAAAAGTAAAATCTACGGTGCTGCTGTCGGGACCCGTGCCGCTCGGCTCGCCTATCTGCATGAAACTCTGATAATTCAAAGTGCTTGTTTTGAGACTACCGTCAAACACTTCGGAATTGGGCGACCACGCCAGGGAAACTGCCTTCTGTTCAACTTCAAAGCTGTAAATTACAACAAGGTCTTCCGTCAGATCCGCGCCATAGCCGTAGTTATCGGTGGCGGGGACGGTTACGCGCGCATAGTATACGCCCGCATTCGTCGCAGAGCTGAATTCGTCCCCGAAAGGTACGAGGCAATCTTCGTCGGTGAAATATTCAACCGTTATGCCGTATTGCTCTTCGCCCTCCGTTATGGTGAAGTTCCCGTTATTTGCAAGCTCTGCCACGGGGGACGTGCGGTTGCCCATAAGATCGGCGTCGCCGTATATCCACGCATAGCTCTCGTTGCCGGTATCCGCCCACGTAAACTCTGTATCCCATACAAGCTCCGCCTTTTGCATATGGAAATCTGCGGTTGCGCTTGCAAGGCTGTAGTTATTATCAAGCTCGTCGCCGGCGAACGTTGCGGTGAAACTGTAATCAGCGCCGCCGTTTACGTCTGTAAACTCTCCGCCATTTGTGAGCGCCGTGTCAAGCGTAACTTCAACATTGCCGTCATGCGCAGCAACATAATATGCGGTGACGCTGCCGCTCTGGTCGGAGCCCGTGTAGGTGAAATCGTCGTCACACCATACGACCGAAACTTCGGCAGGGTTGATGGTCACTTCAAACTGACCGTAGTAATCTGCGTGATTATCGGCCGTTATTTTGTAGTATACGGTGTAGGCGATAACCGCATCATCGCCGTCACGCAGAACATTGCGGAGCACAAGGCTTTCGTTATACCCTTCGCCCGTTTCGCTGCCGTCGGTCAAGCTGTAAATCCATGTTGCGTCTGTTCCGTCAACCGTTGAAGCGGAAATATCCGCAACAGCTTCGTCAAACCGCGAAGCGCCGCTGTATTCGAATACTTTATCTGAAACAGAAACTTGCGTGATGCCTGCGGCCGTGATCACAAACGCGCCGTTAAACGTACTGTCGGCAAAAGTTACGGAATAGTTATCGTTATCCCATGACGCCGTTACGTCATAACTGCCGACATTTGTTGCGCCCGCGGTACCGTTTATTGTGATAACGATGCCGAGGTCGTCGGGGGTACCGCCCTGTGAATACATATCGCCGCTTACGGTGTAGTCGGCACCTTTCTCGCCAACGAGCGTATTGAACGTTTCACCCGTATACACCTGCGAAGGTATTTGAAGAGCAACTTCAACGTAGGCCGCCTTCATGGTGTAAGAATTGGTAGCAACTAAGGGCAATTCATAGTTGGAACTGCCGCCGTCGCCGTCGGCAAAAGATACTCTGAACGTATAATTGCCTACATTTACAAATGTTGCGAAGTCGCTGTCATCTACAACGGGCGATACTTCAAGGGCTATATCATCCGCCTCAAAGCTGTCGTATGTGGCGGTTACCGTCTGTTGCGTACCGTTATAGGTGAAATCTTCCTCCGCCCAGTCGATGGTTATCGTATGCGGAATTATCGTTACGTTAAACGTTCCCGTAATATCGCCGTGATTGGGCGCTGTTACTCTGTAATGCACGGTGTAATAGGTGTAATTACCATCCTCGCCGCGCAGAACATCTTTCAGCAGAACATTTTCATCGTCTATGCCGTAGTAATTAGTTCCGTCGAGGCTGAAAGTCCATGTGATTTCCTGATTGTTTACGGTCGTTGCACTGTATTCTGTTGCAACCCGATGCGTTTCGCCGTCGTATTCCGTTCCGTACTGCCCGCCGTAAGCACTCACGCTTACATTTGTGATTTTCGCCGGTGTAATATAGAAAGTATTTACCGACTGGCTGGCATTTACGCTATAGTTATCGTTTTTAGATTCTATAGTAACTCTGTAAGTTCCCACATCGGTAGGCACAACATTTTCACCTAATCCGATCCATGCTTCTGTTTCGGCATCCCATTTTTCATAGGAATATTCGAAAGAAACATTGGGTGTGGCGGTAGTTGCCACAACGGGCTTTTCTTCGCCGGTATAAACGGGATCGGGAGGCGTCACCACAATGCTTATAGTTGTAACCGCTACCTGGTACAGGCCATAATCGTCGTATGTTTCGCCGATAAACGTTATAGCATAATTAGCGGCAATACCCGTATTATCGTCGTTGCCGATTATGTAATAGGTACCGCGTGCCAATTCGTTGCTGGGCGTTATGACACTACCCGTACCATCGCTTTCAGAATTTACCGAAAGATAACCAAGGAAATTGCTCTCGCTGTGCCCGTTATAGAATGAGCCTCCGGTCAACGCGAGAGAGAGTGTTCCGGGTTCATCGCCATAATCTACATCGATATCTGCAATCTGCAGCGTTATTTCGCGCTGGTTTACGGTGAGAAGGCTGCCGCTGTATTCGCCGCCGTCTTCAGTACCCTGCGTATACGTTATGGTGTAGTTTGCAAGATATTCGCCGTCTGTATTATCGGTAATGGTAAGCAGGTATGTGCCCGCGTCATCACCGACGGAATACTCATGGTTTATGATGAATGTTTCACCCGCAACAAGGCCTATGCTTTGTACTCTGTCTGTGCCCTGGAGCTCGTTTTCGCCCACGCCGATCTCATAATTTGCATCTGAGGGTGCATTTTCGCCATACGTCGTACTTCCCGTAACGGTGACATTCAAAGTCGCCTTGCCGATAGTAACGGTGAAGCTGCCAGAAGCGTCGTTATGGTTACCGTCGGGATCGCTTACCTTATAATATACGGTATATGTGTCGGCGTTCTTGAGCTCAACGCTGTCTGAATAAGTTCGGTCATCAGTGCTGAACTGCCACGTTACAGTTTTATCATCTTCTGCATCTGCAGTATTTGCAGTTGCATCAAACGCGTCACTGAACTGATTTATACCCGTATAAATAAGATTATCAGAAGGAGTTACATTTACTTCAATTGAAGCAGGCGTAACCTCGTAAAGACGATTACTTACCTCATAGATAATTACATAACAGCCCTCCATTTTATTTGTGAGAACAATAGGGTAATTACCTACGGACGTATTTGTATCGATATTTGCCGAAAGACTGAATACCTCACCCTGCGTATCGCCTGTATAGAGCGGCGTATCTTCACTTACAGTTGCAGAGAGTGCAGCTAATGTTTCGGCGATATCGTCGGCATCGCCGTACACACTATCTACAGGATTTATTGTAACGCTTATCCTCCTTGCGGAAACCGAAAGAGTGCCGTTATTTATATCCACGCTGTAGTTGGCGAGGATATCGGCATAATCTTCCACCACGGTGGCAGTTATTGCATAATCGTTTTGAGAGCCGGTGATATAGGTTACGCCGTCTATTACCTCTGTTGCAACATTTGCAGAAAGCGTGTAGAATTCCGCGGGATCGCCGTCGGTCGTCACAAACTGCGCGTCAGGATCGTCTGTGCTGTTGCCGGAGTAATTCCACGAGAATGCAGGAAGCTCATCGCCGTATTCAACGCTTCCGTCGCCGCCAACGCTGCCAATGGTTATCTCAACCGTGCGATGCTGCATTGTGTAGCCATGCGTCAATGTTTTAGGCAGCTTATAGTCGCTTGCAGCATAGTCGCCTTCTACAAGCGCGGTGGCTGTAAACGTATACGCGCCTGCGTTTATAAAATCTCTGTCCGGAGTGGTGACAAGTCTTATAGTACCGTCATCGCCTTTGCCTGTAAACGAGGCAAGCTGCAACGGGGATTCGCTTGGAGCCTGGTTTTCGCCGTTATAAGTGAAAGTTGTACCGTCCCAATTGAGTTCACCTGAAGTTATCGTGTGAGGAGCTATGTCAAACGAACCTGTCACAGTGTTATCGGAAAGCGTACCCTCTGTGCCCGTAACGCTGACTATCTGATAATTGCTGTTTACGGTTATCGAATAGTTATAGCTGCCCGCATGAATGACCTCATCGCTTGCGCTGCCGCCGAATGTATAGGCAACATTAAACTGAGGCGCGTAATCGCCTGTAAGAGGTGCGTAACCTTGCGCCGCGTCCGCTGCAACGCCAACATACTGATTTTCGCCGCTGTATTCATAGCCGTCGTGCGTAGTTATGGCAACGCTTATCGGGCGGGCGGTTATAATCCAGGCGCCGCCATAGCTGTTTTCGTCATCAGCGGTGTAGCCTTCAAACGATTCGCCGGCCGTACCGTTGATGGTGTAGTTTTTGAGGAGCTCTTCAAGTTCTTCCTGAGTGAGCGCCCCGTCATCCGCGGGAACAATACCGGTGATATAGGTACGGTAACTTTCGCCTACATCAGCGGTGTCAGAGGCATCGGTTCCCACGGAGACGGAAATGCCGTCATCGACGAAAGGCGCACTGCCATCGGCATAATCCCATTGCGGGTTGGGATCTTCGCCGTATACAGAGGTACCGCCCTCCGCCACAATGGTGACAGCAAGACGCTCTATAGTGTAAATATTAGTGTAAGCTGTTAATTCATAATTGCCGAGGATATCGTCTGATACATTACTGCCAAAACTTGCCTCAAGGGTATAATACTCCCCTTCCGCATTGGCATTTTTAAATTCACCGCCGCCCTGTACGCTTACGGCGAGAGAAATATTTTGGCCGTCATCGCCCAATAAATTTACAGACGCGGTGACTACAGGATCATGGTTTTCATCATCGAGGAGCTGATCCGAGCCGTTGTATGTAATAGTACCGGGCGCATTCCAGATAACTTCTACTTCCGCCTGTGTTATAGTCACGGTGAAAGATCCGCTATAATCTTCATGGTTTGCAACGCCGGTTATGCGGAAATAGTAGGTATATGTATCCGCTTTGCGCACTTCGGGAATGCCGGTCTGCCATCCGTCGGTACCGGTTGTGCTGTATTCAACTGTATACTGACCCGCATCAAGCGAAGTTTCGCCGCAGGTTGTGCCGTCATCGGTCTTTGCCGTAACGGAAGTTATTGTAAACGCGGCATTATCCTGCGCGTTATAAGCAACACTTGAACCATTACCGTATACAGAATATTCAACGGCAAGTTCCGCCTCCTCTATCTCGAAAGGATCGGAAGTGAATGTCATCTGTTCGCAGTTGCCAGTTTCAGCTATTGTTATCCTCGCAACATAACTGCCGGCTTCTGCAGGCCTGCCGTCAATCTCAGTAAGAGTACCGTCTTCGCCAACGCTTAAATATATAAAGGTTGCTTGAGCATATGCGCTTTGCACATCGGCAAGGTCACTCTCAGAAAGGCCGGTATTGCTGAGATCGAGCTCAGGGCTGTTTTGGGCAGAATCATACCCGCCGTATACCCAGCCTTCAATATTAACATCAGCGCTATACCTTATTGCGGTAATCCTGTACCACATGTGTATGACGCCTTCTTCAATATGATCTTTGAGGTCGCCGCTGTCGTCAGTATCGAGCCCTGAATCTGACCACTCGTAATTATTGAAGTCTTTAAGCGTCACGGTGAGCCAATAGTTGCCGCGGTTTATACTGTCCGCGCCGCCATTTATGGACCGCTCATACAAGCTGCCGTCAAGCTCTACCACTACTACACCGGGGGCTTGAGGTGTATTCGCCTGATACTGGAAATATCTGCCGGGGTGAGCGCTGTCTGTGCCGCCCGAAAGAGTAGGGACATCAACCAACTGTTTTGCTATCACAAAGTGCGTAGTTTCGGCGCTGCCGCAATCTGTTCCCTTGTAATCGGACGTTCCTGAAATATTGACCACGACATAATAATCGCCGGCATTTTTGGGCGAATCAACTTCGACATAAGAAGATTCCTCGGGATAGAACGCTTTGTAATAATAGGTGATTTCTGCTTTACTTCCGCCGAAACCTGCGGTGATTTCTATATTTTCCGCATTGAACTCTTCACCGTAAGTAAGGCCGTCGAGCGCGCTTAAATCAACGCTGACAGAATTGTCCGCCTGCGCTATGGCAAACTTTAAAATTACAACGCCGTCGCTGTCACTGTCAACGCCGTTTGCCCAGGCGTAGTTTGTAACGTCGTCGGCATTGTTCAGCCTTACCGTCACGGTATAGGTACCCGCATTTACAACGGTTATCGTACCGTTACCGAAAACGGGGACGGTTGCAACGGCATTATCGTTGACAAGACCCGAAACACTCACAGCAATACCAACGCCGTCACCCTCTTCATCTTCAAAACCGGCCCAGTTCGTTATTGCCGCTGTTATATTTTGGTCTGTATAACTTCCGCTGCTCGGCTCCCCGAGAACGGGCGCTGAAAGCTCTTTGGCATTGATAGTCCATTCAAGCGTGCAAGTGCGGTTTATACCGGCGGCGGTTGAAGTTTCGTCGCTCCACTTGTAGTTATCGTTTAAAGTTACGGTCACCTGATAGGTGCCGGCATTTGTCTGCGTGCCGTTTTCAGTTACGGAATAATAAGTTCCGCTGTTATCTGAAAGCTCAACGGTCTGCTCGCCGCCGTTATAAACGTATTCGCCGCTTATTTCAGGCCTGTCAACACCCCGGCGGGCCACGGTGAAGCCAGTAACATCCTCACCGCCATATTCGGCCGCGCCGTAGTTATCTGTTGCACCTATTTTGCCGACAACATAATATTCGCCTGCGTTGAACTCCTGATTGCTGCCCAAATTCTGCCAGCTGTCCTCAGAACCGAAGGGCTTATAAAAATAAGTATATTTAATATCGTCCGGGTTGCCGAACTCCAGATCGACGACATCCGGCGAATTTGCAGTTTCACCATAAGTCCAGCCTGAAATCGTGAATTCAAGGCTGTTTTCGCCTGTAATTATTTCAAATGTAAGAGTTACCGTGCCGTCTTCATTGGCAGTCACCCCCTCTGCCCAGGCATAGTTGGTAACGCCGCCGGCATTGTTGAGGCTTATCGTCACGGTATAGACCGCAACATCTTTTGCAGTCACCGTGCTGCCGTTTATGGTTGCGGAGGCGCCGTTTGTGCCCGTAACGCCGGAAATGACTATGCCGTAAGCATCGCCAAATTGATCCTTATAATTTGCATCATAATCTGCAATCGTGAACGTCAGATCTCTGTCTGCATACATCTGGCTGCCAGATACAAACCCGGGCATTGAAAGCTGCCTGGCGGTTATCTGCCATTTTACAGTCGTCTGTGCAACGCCGTCATTCTGATCGCTCCACTTATAGTTGTCTGAATCTTTAAGCTCAAGCGTTACAGAATACTCGTCTGCGTTTGTGCCGCCGACGTCGCTGATAACGGTGTAATCGTCGGTTTCGGAAAGCCCTGAAGTCTGCGTGCCGCCGTTATATGTTTTGCTTTCTATCACGGGGGGCGTTACCGTCGCGCGGGAGATCGTAAATTGAGCAGGTTCGGAAGAGCCGCTCAAGTAGTTGCGCGAGGAAATTATTGTGGCATATACATAGTAACTGCCCGCGGCGCCCGGCCTTGTTGTTGTGGCATCTTCCCTATCCGTTTCCACGCCGCCGTTCGGTGTGCCGTAGTAGTAATATTCAAAAGTTGTGGTTGAATCGTCTGAAACAGAAGCCGAAGGATCGGATGCCGTTTCGCCATAAGTCCAGTCATCTATATCAACAGTGACATTGGCCGCGGCAGCCTTGTTTACCCTCCATGTATAAGTGAGGAATCTGTTGTCGGTGCCGCCTATTTCGGCATTGCCTGTCGCCCACTGATAGTTTCCGTCAGTCAGTTCAACGGTTATGGTGTAAACGCCCGCGGCATTAGCCACGATGCTCACCGTACCGTCCTGATTATCATTTATTGTTAAGCCGGTGCTGCCATAAGATGTCGCCGAATTTTCAGCATCGACTGCCGTGTATGTTATCTTCATTCCGTCGCTGACGAAACCCGACATGGTCTTTGAGAGAGAATCGTCGTCACCGTATGTGCCCGAGGTGTTATCGAAAACGGGCTGAGGCATTGACTGGAGCTCGACATCCTTATCGATTTCGATAAATGAAGAAAAATTTTGTCCGCTTTCTGTATAAGTGACTTTTATGTAGGTAGTGTCACGCGTAAGGCAAGCAGCATATTCCCCGGCCTGTTCGGTGAGGCCATAGTTATTCTCCTCCCCCTCACTCTCATCATATTCGCCGGTAAAATACTGTACCGTATAGCGGCCCGCAGGAGCGTTGGCAAACTCCACTCTTTTTGAGCGCAAACTACTACTGTAAATTATATTTATATACAGGCCGCCTAAATCAACAGGCTGCAAAGCATACTGATCGGCGGCAATTTCACCGCTAAAACTGCCTCCTAAAATTTCCGATGCATCGACATTGGCATTGAACGCGGCTGAAAGCTCTGCGTTTACTGATTGGCTTGCATCGCTGCCTATGTAAGTTACTTCAATCTCTTTTTCATTGTCATTGCTGTCGTTCGCTATGTATAAATCACCGCTGAACGTAAAGTATGATGAAAGACTGCTTGTATGCTCCTCTTCCTCTCCGTTATTATATGTGGCGGTTAATGAAAAATCGGGGAAATAACTTTTTATCTCTGAAGCAAGGTCATTCACGTTTCCTGAATAACTTGAGGGTATATTCCGACTCTGTGTGCCGGCACTTACAGTGATACCTACCACGGCCCTGTCGTAAAGAGTGCCGAGGTCAACCGTCGTCTGCAGGCCGTTATACGCCACGGTAACAGTAACGCTTGTGCCGTTATCTACATACGTATTACCGGTAAAAGTATAGCCGTTTACTCCTGAAGAGTCATATGCTATCACGCTCGGCGAACCACTCTCGTCATAATAGGTAACGACGAGATTTTCCGCCACGGCTGACCACTGCATATCGGTAGTAAATACCAGATACTCCCCGTCCACATATGCTTTTTTATAATCGCCCGATTCAGCAAGCTGATAATCGTCGTCGAAATCAGCAGCGAGCGAGTTCGGCTCGGCATTCGCCTCGGTGGCGGGCCCGGGCAAAAAGGCAAGCGAAAGGGCGGCACATATCAATAATATGGCCGCAAGTATGCCTATCAACCACTTTTTGGAACGCAACATAATTTACCTCCGTTAAAAAAATAGCAGAAAACTGCCGTGCGGCGGTTTTCTGCCCGATAATTCAAAATTCAAGAAAAACAAGCAACAAACTCCACCCGCAGGCGCAACATTAAATAATATTGCAATTATATGTTTTAGTGTACACATGTCGCCCGGCAAAATATTCGCTTCCCGCGGCTTATTTTGGCTATTTTTGTCTTTTTTGCCGCATTTTGGTCCGGGCGTATATAGCCGGAGCATCTTACGTTGCAAACATTTACAAAATAAGTATAAGTTTACAGTAAAAGTATAA
>DVHB01000035.1 GCA_018712405.1 Candidatus Coproplasma stercoripullorum | reverse complement strand
GTACATGGCATACTTCTGTCTTATGCGCAGTTTTCTGTATTTGACGCCGAATATGGTAATACCCAACGCGGCGGCGGCTTCGGATTGCTTCATGCCGTTCATATAACAGTTGAGCGTTTGGATTTCTGGTTCGGTCAGGTGTAAATCTTTGAGTAATTTATCTGCTTTTGCGTAGTCTGCGTTTTTATCTGCAAAACAGTCACGCGGGTCTGCTATGTCGCGTTTATTATGCCCGAAATCAATTTGTCTGTTGTGTGCTATCTTTCTGCGGAAGTGTAAAAGTTCTTTGTCCACGGCGCGGTAGCAGGCAGTCTTAATGGATATGTATTTACCTGCCTTATCCTTGCCGTAGATGTCGTCTACATACATTCCTTTGAATTGGTACAGGAAACAGATTGCCGTCTGGGCATAGTCGTAGCCGTCTGTGATTGTGTAATCTATTTCCGACAGCCTGTTCAGATCTTTTACAAGTCCGTTGTATAACTTTGAAACTACTTCAAAATCATACGGCATTACATTGCGAAGAGCTTGCAACGCAATCATTTCACCCATAAGTTTGACATTGGAATCAGAGATAGGTTCGGCGAATAGTTGACCTTCGTTTGCATATCTGCCATGAGAGAGTTTGGTTACCAACATTTTCATTTGAGTTGCCTCCGTGAATGATTTTGCCTTTTTCGGGCAAGAGGCAAAGGGGCACGGTACGGTTGAAAATGCGGCTCTCTGAAAATAAAATTTGCGCAAGTCAACGGGGAAAAGAAAAATTGGTGCATACATATGCCTTAACTAATGCGGAATAAATAAAAAACAGTTCCGCCGTGGAACTGTTGCAAATGAGGTATATAAAAGTTTTACGCGACAATTTTTCGGCCGTTGACTTGCGCGAGGAACCGTGCCACAATAGCCTCTCCGAAAAAGAAAAACACGGAGGCAAAGGGAAACAGAGAACGGAACGGCGGGCGGCGGAGGAACAGGGCGATTTTGCAAGCGGGTCAGCGCAAAACGACCTGTCCGCCGCCGCATTGTTTATTGCGTTTTTTAGAGGTTCGACAGCTTGATGGTCGATTAAGTTGGTTAAAGTTAAAGGCGTGAGCTCGTCTGCGGCGGCGCAAAGCGCCGCCGCACTCGTCAAAGACAAGCTCACGCCTAACTGCCACTTGGTTATTTTGTCAGTGCCTTAAGGGCATTTTGTAAATTTAGATTTTCTTTTACTTATTTAATATAGCATCAGCGCACACACTACAGCTATTTGTTTTTTTTGATGATTAAAAAGTGATTTCCTTATAGTAAATTTCGTGTTGCACAAATTTATTTTGAAAGCAATGTGATTTGTCGATGAGAATTACAATTTTAATAAGTTTTTACAAAGATATTACAAGACAAAACGGATTTTTTTTTACAAGTTAATGATATAATTTTATATAATTTTATATATATGGGCAATTTGTTTCGTTAGCAAAAATTTTAAGGAGTCATTTATGGGAATAATAAAAAATTTTATTCGAGTTAAACGTTTTTTTGCAATGTTCACAGCTTTAGGATTATGTGTATTATTATGTGTTTTATTTTCTGCTTGTGGAGGTAAAAAAAAGTATGAAGTTAGCATAAAAGTTGTCAATACATTGGGTGATGAATTTATTTTTACGCCTGATGTGGATGAATTAAGCGCAACTTATGAATATACCGGCGAAGATGTATGGTACTACGTAGATTCCTACCAAATGCCCGACCATCCCAAGTATGGCGATATCTGGCTGGAACCTATGCAGCAAGGATATGACTATATTTCAATGCATGGCGTATACGAGGCTCCTGACGGAAGTACAGTTGATATAACGGCTCCGGCTCTTAGATGTACAAATGCAAGAGGGGAGTATGGGTTTAATATTTATATAGCAGACTCTTCCGTATCATGGTACGGTAGGGTTATGAACTTATATATAACTATAGTGTAAAGGAGAATTATTATGAGTAATGTAAAAAGAACTGTTGTTGGCATGCTATGTATGATTTTGCTGGTTTGTTCATTTATAGCATTCACCGGATTTACCACGGCGAATGCTGAAACTGCTGAATATTTTTCTGCGGAAGAATATACTGAAAGTGATAATTTACTAAATAATGATGGGACATTGTCAAAAAATGAGACGATATTTACGTTTGCTAATGAGGTGCATTATTCTGAAATGGCAGCGTTCATTCCAGATTTATCAAGAGTAGTTCCGCTACAGTATCTTGAAAATGATGGCACGTATTCATATTTCGGTAAAGAATATGGATTTTATATGGTTGTGGAAGATCCATATATTGATTTATTATTGGTGGATATCAGTTATGAGCTTGATGAGGGCAAGTTATATGGCGAACATAATAAAGATAATGTTTATACAATGAAAATGCAAATTAATCATTGACAAACCAAGAATTATTGTTATAATCAATTTTAATAAGACCTGTTTAGTATTCGTATTATTAGACAATTATTGCAGGAAAAACAAGAGGTAGTAAAATATGAATATAGCTATCGTGGAAGATTCGGAAACGGATGCGAAAGTCTTAAAGGATTATATAGACAGATACGCGGAAAGCCATGCGGAAGTTTGTTCTGTAAGCGTCTATTCCGACGGCGTACAGTTTCTTACAAATTATAAGCCTGAATTCGATGTCGTTTTTATGGATATCGAAATGCCTTACAAAGACGGGCTTAAAGTTTCGGCCAAACTTCGCGAGACGGATCCTGCCGTGTGCCTTGTATTTATAACAAACATGAGGCAGTACGCCATTAAAGGTTATGAGGTAGAGGCTTTCGATTTTATAGTCAAGCCCGTTACATACGAGGTTTTCGAATTTCATTTCAGACGTATCGCAGAAAAGGTAAAGAATAATCTGAGAGCGGAAATTTTGATTGCCTCAGACGGCGGCAAGCAACGCGTCTATATACGCGATATCGACTATGTCGAGGTCATAAATCACAAAACGGTGTTTCACATCGGAGAGCGCTGCATAGAAACGTGGAGTCCGTTATATAAGATAACGGAGGAGCTGGAGCAGCATGGATTTGCTCTGTGCAATGCCTGTTATCTTGTTAATTTGAATCATGTGAAGAGCGTAAAAAATGATGTAGTATGTATCGCAGGGGTAGAACTTAAAATCAGCAGACCGAAGCGTAAAGATTTTATGTCCAAATTGATGGCTTCAATGAATATCGGAGGTTAAATGTGGAGATTCTTGATAAAATACTTGGCTTTGCAAATCAGTATATCATAACTCTCCTTGTGTTTGGTTATGTGCTTTGTAGCAAGCAGCCGAGACGAAAATATTTTATTCTGAGAATTATCCCCGTTGTTGCGATCGGCGTTTTTTTAAGTACTGATTTTTATCGCGACGCTCTCTCCATGGGCGGAGCCGCGGGAGAATTTTCCACATGGCCTTACCTCATAGGGTGGATTTTTGTAGTGCTGTCCATTTGGTTCTGCTTCAAAATCAATTTTGTGGCGGCGCTCTTTTATCAGTCGCTTACTTATGTGCTTGAACACATGGTTTTTAACCTCAGATATGCGCTGCAATTGATCGATTTTGGTATATATAACGATATCTGGCAAAGATTTATCCTTGTGCTGATAAGGATTGTTATAGCCTTTGTGATTTACTTCGTCCTGGCAAAACGTTTATTCAAGCTCGACAGTTTGCTTGACTATAAAGCTGTAGCTATACTCCTTGCTGTTGTTAACGTGGCGTTTACGATCCTTCTCAACAATTGGTTTTATAATGAAGGCTGGTTTTCAGAAGCGTTGCATATGGTTCGCGTTGTTGTATGTATCTTGTTTGTCACTTTTCCTTTTTTGCTTAGCGCGATTCTGCGCAACAAAATGGAAAAGCAGAAGCTTGAACAGATGATCATTGACGGCGAAAAACAGCGCAGACTTTCTGAAGAAAGTATTGCGGCGATAAACCGCAAATGCCACGATCTCAAATATCAGGTAAGGGCGTTGAAAGTGATGGCGGGCGGAAATGACGTTCCCGAGGAATACCGTAACGCCGTTAACGACCTTGAAAAAGACGTAATGATTTACGATGCGATAGCGAAGACGGGTTATGGCGGCATCGATATCCTGCTTACAGAAAAAAGTTTGCTGTGTGACAGAAAAAACATTGTCTTTACATATATGATCGACGGCGAAAGTCTGCGATTCATGGAAGAGGTTGACCTTTATATCCTGCTCGGGAACGCGTTGGATAATTCCATAGAGGCCGTCGAGGATGTTGACGCAGGGCATAAGATAATCAATATGAAGGTTTATTCGCGCGATGAAATGGCGTTCATATTTGTGGAAAACTACTGTAAAAATTTGCCGCGCATGGTAAACGGTATTCCGCAAACAACTAAAAAAGACGCTGCAAACCATGGATTTGGCGTAAAGAGCATTGTAAGCATTGCACAAAAGTATGGCGGCGAAGTCGATTTCTTTACAGACGATGACAGATTTGTACTCAATGTGTTATTTCCTTGCATACAGGCTACGAATAAAATGTAGCAAATGACGAAATATTTATTTAATTTTTCATATTGCAGTGTTATTTTGAATTCACCGAAGCGATTTTCGGTGAATTTTTGTTTGAGGAGGAAAAAAATGGCAAAATTGCGTAAAGGTAAACTGGCCGTTGCGATAGCATCGCTGGCGCTAGCGGGGACAATGCTCTTTTCGCTTGCGTGCACTGCCGGAGAGCAGGGCGCAACCGGCCCCCAGGGCCCTCAGGGCCCGCAGGGTGTGCAGGGTGAACAGGGTCTTCCCGGCGAGGACGGCAAGACTCCTTACATCGGCGAAAACGGTAACTGGTGGGTTGGAGACACCGACCTTGGCGTAAATGCGGGCACGGTGCCCGATCCGCTCGTTGCGCTCAACGAAACCAAGGCGCCCGTCACGCACGATGTTTCGGGCTATCTGTACATGGACGGCAAGTTTGTTCCCGACTACGAAAACATCAACGAAAACTATAAGCACAGCCGCGAGCTGAATATTCAGGCCGCCAAGGAGGGTTTTGTATTGCTTAAAAACGACAACAATGCTCTTCCGTTATCTTCGGGTAATTCGATAACCATGCTCGGTTTCCGTTCGTATAATCCCCAGACGGGCGGCGGCGGTTCGGGCTCGGGCGTCGTAGGCGCCTACGGCGTGCCTTATACCGATATAGTTACGGGCATAAAGAGCGGCGGCTTTGAAATAAATCCCCGCGTAAAAAAGATTTACGAGCAGAATGGCGCCATGGAGAGCAAGACAGAGCTTTCGCCCTCGATTCTTGCCGCCGCGGAGAGCTCTTTCGAAAGGTATAACGATGCAGCCCTTGTCACCATCGGGCGTTCGGGTTCGGAGGGCAGCGACATAAAGATGTCTAACGTTGACGGCCATTCAGACAAAACGGAACACTTCCTTGAGTTGGACGACAACGAAGAGGCCCTGATAAGGTACGCCAAGCAGCATTTCTCTAAGGTAATAGTGCTGCTCAATTCGGCGAATACCATGGAGCTGGGTGAGCTCAATGCACCCAAAACGGAGGATAACCTCGGCGTAGACGCCATCCTTCAGGTCGGACATATGGGTAACGACGGCGCTGCCGCTTTAGGCGACGTGCTCAACGGCACGGTTTCCCCTTCCGGCAAAACGGTGGATACATGGACGAGAGACTTTACTAAGGATCCTTCCTATGCAAACTTCAGCTCTATGACGCAGAATGGCGAGGGGTGGAACAACAACCTGTATAATCCGGACGGTACCGTAAACAGCAGCTATCATACCGTGGAATACCGCGAAGATATATATGTAGGTTATAAATATTACGAAACGCTGTACGACGACATGGCCGTTGAAGACAAGGCTGAGGCGGATAAGTGGTATGCCGACGCGGTCGTATATCCCTTCGGCTACGGCATGAGCTATACTAAATTCGAATGGGAGCTTGTCGGCGCCGGCCAGGGCGAAATAACCGCCGCCAACGAAACCGTTACCTTAAAGGTAAGGGTGACCAACACCGGCGACGTTGCCGGCAAGGATGTAGTGCAGATGTACGTAAATCCCCCCTATACCTACGGCGGCATAGAAAAGGCCAGCGCAAACCTTATGGATTTTGCCAAGACCGACCTTCTGCAGCCCGGGCAGAGCCAAGTGCTCACACTGCAGTGCGTTGCGCAGGATTTTGCGTCTTTCGACTGGAACGACCTCAACGGCAACGGCTTCAAGGGTTACGAACTTGAGGCGGGCGATTATATCGTTTCCGTAAACAGGTCGGCGCACGAAGAGGCGTTCTCCGTCACCCGTACGGTGGAAGAGGACATAAAGTGCACCACCGACTACACCACCGGTGACGAGATCACTGCGGTGCTCAGCCAGGACAGCGGCACTTGGGCGGAATATAATTCCACAAACGCCTCCTTAAGGGGCAACATGCTCTCCAGAATGGATCTCACCGCCGTTCCCGAGGCAGCAAGCATTGCCGACAGAACAATGACTCAAGCTGTTGTAGACGCCATAGAAGATCTTGATATGATGGCGTCCTGCAAGGATGAAGAAACAGATCCTTGGTATGTTGAAGAAAAACCCGCGAACTGGACGCAGGGTGCAGGCGAAAAGGACGAAAACGGCAGATATAAAACACTTCTCCGCGATATGGCGGGCGTTTCCTATCAGGAATACGAAATTAAGGACGGGCAGGTGATAGTCGGACAGGATGCCGAAAGTCAAAAGTGGGAAGAGTTCCTTAATCAACTTACCTGGGAAGAAATGACGGCCGCCGTTCAGTATGGCTGGTACGGCAGGCACGGCATTGATACCATAGGCATGGAATTCCAGGCCGACACCGACGGCCCCAACCAGCCCGGCGGTCCCAACCTGTGGATAGTTGACCGCGCTCCTGGAACGCTCGGCGGAGGTACGTGCTGGACGGGTATAGTAATACAGGCCTCTACGTGGAACGATGAACTGCTTGAAGAGATAGGCAAGGCGATCGGCAACGAGGCACTCTTCATCAACCTCAACGGTTGGTACGGCCCCGGCATGAATATCCACCGTTCACCCTTCGGCGGACGTAACTTCGAATACTATTCCGAAGACGGTGTTCTCTCCGGCAAAATGGCGGCAGCTGTTGTAAAGGGCGCTTCTTCCAAGGGCGTCGTATGCTACCTAAAACATATGTTCCTCAACGATCAGGAGACGGATCGCGACACGCTGTTCACTTATGTATCTGAACAAGCTATACGTGAAATTTATTTAAAGCCGTTTGAAATGGCCATAAAGGAAGGACATGCCATGGGCATAATGGCCGCCAAAAACCGCGTAGGCAATGTCAGCGCAGAAGCCAACGCGGCAGTGACCAACAGCATAATACGCGGCGAATGGAACTACAAGGGAATAGTTGTGACCGACGCATACAGCGGCATGGCATGCAAGACCGTTGACGCAATGGTGCGTAGTGGCACCGATATACCTTTAAGCGGTGTTGGCAAGAGGAATAATGCCGACGGTACATATTTCTTGGAACAGAACAGGTGGGATGACGAAACCGATATGGTATATGTCGGCGCTCAGCGCTATGCTCCCGCCTACGGCGACGTGGCTCAGCAGCCCGACACCAATCTCAACGTGGCTTCGCCCACGCTTTGGGCATCGGTGCGCCGTTCGGTAATGCACCTTCTGTATACCGCGGCCAATTCCTCGGGCAACAGGAACGGCTGGGTGAACGGCGAGACCGAAGAGGTCACGGTTACCGCAAACAGTGCGTTTGAAATAACGCTAGCCGAAGGTTACACCCTTAGCAATGTCAAACTCGCCCCCGAAAGTGAGCTTCCCACAGGCCTTTTCATCAGCGAGGACGGCGTTGTCAGCGGAACGCTTGCAGCGGGCACATATACGTTTACCGTCGAGTGCTTAGTTGACGGCTGGATAGGGCTTACAAACGAGATCAACCAGACAAACGCCGAACATATCAAAGAAGGCGCCGTGCGCGAAGTTTCTACCATTGTGGTAAAGATAGTCGTGTCATAAAGTAGGCCGCGTGTCGGCAAACCGATGAGCGAACGTTATGCCGGCCCCGATAGGGGTCGGCATAAATGATATTAAGTTTTAAAGGCAGCAAAAGGTGATAATATGATAAAACGTATAAAAAATATTGTTGTTGCGGCACTGGCACTTTCCGTGGCTCTGTCTGCGGGCATTCTCTCTGCCTGCGCAAACGGGTCGGAAATGTCGGCTTCCCACATACATATAGATACCGACTGGAACGGTGTGTGCGATACGTGCGGGCAGCCGGTAGACGAGGCGAGCATAGTGCCTGAAAAGCCGGAGGAGCCCGAGCCCGTGGAGCCGGAGCCCGGCGGGCCGGGGCAGGAGGAACCGGGGCCCTGGCCAGAAGACCCTGTGGTGACGCCGGATAAGCCTGTCGCCCGCGTTACCGTTAAAACCGGCCCGCTTAAAAACGAATATTTCGTGGGCGACGAGTTTGTCCCCGAAGGCGGCGTGCTTACCGTCAATTATACAGACAGAACTTCCGAAGAAATATCTTTTACCGATAAAAGGGTGACTTTTGCCGGCGCAGATACTTCAACGACCGGTTCAAAATCGGTAACGGTAACATACGGCGGCAAAAGGGCTACGTTCACTATAAACGTGATAGCCGTTGCCGGCGTCGTCACCTTCGAAAGCAACTGTGCCGAAGTGGAAGACATGCTTGTAAAAGTGGGCGAAGGCCGAATGGTGGAACGCCCCGTTGACCCCGAACGCCCCGGCTACGAGTTTTTTGACTGGTATGCAGATGAAGCCTGCACCGTGGCCTACAGGTTCGGCGAAGAGGAGATCGCCACAGATATCACGCTGTACGCCGCATGGAAGGGCGCAGATGACTGTGTGGTCACCTACGACCTGAATTACTACGGCGTAAAGGTGACGGAATTTTCGCAGATAGTCGCATCGGGCGAGGCTGCGCGCGCCATAGATGAGCCCGAAAGGGCGGAATTCGCCTTTGAAGGCTGGTTCACGGATGAGGGCCTGACCGCCGAATATTCCGCAGGCGCTCCCATAACAGGCGATACCGTTCTCCGCGCCAAGTGGCGCCGCACGTCGCCCGGTACAAAAACTTATACCTTCGAGGCTGAAAATACCGATCTCACCGGCAAAGTCGGCCCGGGATTTTCGGGCGAATCGCTCGGCGCCGATATGATAGTTGCCGACGTGTCGGGCGAGGGCAACCAGGGCGCAAGCGGAGGCAGGTTTGTTTCTTCGCTATACAAAAAGGGGCTCGGGCTGGAGTTCTATATCGCCAGCAGCGAGGCCGTTGATAATGCCACCGTAAGCGTTTCCGTTGCCTACGATTCGTCTTTGGAAAAGCCGGGTAGCCTTACGTTCAGCTGCGAAGAATACCAGGTGATAGTAAACGGCACTCCCATGGAATTTGACGATTTTACCGTGGTAAAGGGCGAAAAGTTCAGCGACAAAATAGTTATAGAGGGCGTTTCTCTCAAAGAGGGCGCAAACTTTATACAGCTGCTCACAAATAACGATAGGCACCCGTGGGGCGAGCCCGGGCAGGGCACCTATCAGGGATCGGCGCCCGTGATTGACTGCATAAAGATCACAACTTCGTCCGTACTGATCTGGGATGAAAATCACGGCCTGCCTGCCAACGTCAGGTAAAGGAGCGAACAATGAAAAATATATTCGGGACTATTTTTTCAAAAAAGATATCGCGCGTATGGCTTATCGTCACCGCGGCGGTATTGGCATTGCTTATAGTAATAAACGTGCTCGCCTGCACAACGTTTTATACTGTTATAGCCAGCGTGCTCGGCGGTAAAAGGGCGGTATATGACGGCGGTACCGAGGCGATCTATCAATCCGATTATCAAAGCAAGGCCGAAACTTTAGATGCGGCAAATAAATTCAATCAGACTATAGCGGAGGAAGGTTCGGTTCTGCTTATGAATAAAAACGATGCGCTCCCTGTGCGCACGCCTCAGTCCGTAGAACATAAAGCGTCCGCCCGCCCCAAAGTCAGCGTGTTCGGTAAAAATTCCGTAAACCTCGCCTACGGCGGAACGGGATCGGGCGGTGCGATGCAATCGCAGCTTGCCGATCGCGTAGACCTGTACACCGCGCTCGATGTCGCCGGGTACGACGCCAATCCTGAGCTGAAAAGCTTTTACGAATCATCGGCTTCAGGCCCTGTAAGAACTACAAGCACCGATATGGACTCGGGCAACACCGTGGTGTATTCCACTGCGGAAACTCCGCAGAGTTCCTACACTGCTGACGTAAAGGCAAGTTACGACGAGTATTCCGATATGGCTATAGTCGTAATTACCAGGCAGGGCGGCGAGGGCGCCGATATGCCGCGTAGCATGAAGGGCGCCGACGGGGCAAGGGAAGAGAGCGACCACTTTTTGCAGCTCGATAAAAACGAAACCGATCTGCTCGCGGCTGTATGCAACGGGCCGTTCGAAAAGGTGGTGGTGTTGCTCAACATAGCTTCCGTAATGGAGGCGGGGTTCCTGACCGATCCTGACTATTACGCCTATCAGGAGAACATAGACGCTGCACTGTGGATAGGTTATCCCGGCAATACGGGAACGCTTGGGGTTTGCAACATACTCAACGGCAACGTCAATCCCAGTGGCAGGACGGTAGATACCTGGTCTGCAGATTTTAAGGCGGATCCCACATGGAACAACTTCGGCGAAAGCCAGCCCGGCTATGACGAACTGCGTGTAAACGGCAGCGGAAGCGGCTATTATTTTGTTGATTATGAAGAGAGCGTATATGTCGGGTATAAGTATTACGAAACACGCGGCTTCGACGAGAACCGTGCCGGCAATGAAAGTTGGTACGACGATAACGTGATATATCCGTTCGGCTACGGGCTGAGCTATACCGATTTTGTGTGGGAGGTGGACGATTCTTCGGTGAGGAACGTCACCATAGACGGGCATCAGAAGTACGAAATAACCGTAACCGTCACAAACACCGGCGATGTTGCCGGCAAAGACGTGGTAGAGCTGTACGCCCATGCGCCCTATTATTATTTCGGTATAGAAAAGCCTTACGTCACGCTGGTTGACTTTGCCAAAACGCCCCTTATTGAACCGGGCAAAAGTATGCCGGTCACGCTCACATTCGACCCGTACTATCTTGCATCGTACGACTATAACGACGCCAACGGCAACGGGTTTAGCGGGTATGAACTTGAAGCGTACGATAAAGAGCTTGCAGACAGCGCCTACTGTCTGTTCGTGGCGCAAAATTCGCATGATTTTTCGCGTGCGATCCCCTTTTCTGTCCCCGAAGACGGAATAAAATATCGCAACGACCCTGTGACTGGCGAAACGGTAGTCAACCGCTATACCGGCAACGAAGATGCAAGGTACGATTCAGATTATCACATCACGTCTTCAGGGTCGCAATATCTTACGCGCGGCGATTGGGGCGGTACTATGCCCGTTTCACCCGTTACCGAAGACAGGGACGAACGCGAGGTGAGCGACCAGCTGATATCGTTCCTCGGCGAAAAACACAATACCGATTTCGACTATAAGGAACCTGAGCAGGCGGCTTCGTTCGGTAAAGAACTCGTCGTCACTTACCGCGACATGCTGTATAACGAAGGCGTGTACGCGTTCGGCGAAGACGATGACGAATTATGGAAAGCGTTTACCGACTACAACGACGGCAGATGGGAATACCTGCTTGACGCTGCCGATAGCGACGAACTGCTGTACATGCTCAATTACGGTGCCTTCCAGTCGGCGGCAGTGCCCAGTATAGGCAAGCCGTTAACCAACGATACGGACGGCCCTTCAGGCTTCGTCAACTTCATGCTAACCGACGGAACGTATTGGGGGACATGCTACTATGCTTCGCAAATAGTAGTGGCCTCAAGCTGGAGCGAGGAGCTTGCGCAGGGTTACGGCGAAATGGTTGGCAATGAAGGCTTGTGGGGGGCCGATGGTCGCGGCAACGGAATGCCTTATTCAGGGTGGTATGCGCCGGGAGTCAATATACACCGCAGTCCTTTCGGTGGCAGAAATCATGAATATTTTTCTGAGGACGGCGTTCTTTCCGGCAAACTTGCCGCTGCAGAGATCCGCGGTTGCCAAAGTAAGGGCGTATACTGCTTTGTAAAACACTTCGCCGTAAACGACCAGGAAACGCACCGCTCAAGCAATGGCCTGTCTGTATGGCTGAACGAACAGTCGCTGCGCGAAATTTATTTAAAGCCATTCGAGATCATCGTAAAGGAGGGAGGTACTCGCGCTATAATGTCCTCGTTCAACAGAATAGGCGGCGTGTGGGCAGGCGGCGATTATCGTCTTCTCACAGAGATATTGCGCGGCGAATGGGGGTTCAGGGGTACGGTGATAACCGATTTTACCAGCGGCGCTTATATGGATACACGCCAGATGGCCTACGCCGGCGGCGATCTGAACCTCAACAACCGCGAATGGTTCACTTGGAGCGATTTCGATGCAACTAATGCGGGGGACGTTGCGGTATTGCGTAGTTGCGCTAAAAATGTTCTCTATACGGTATTGCATTCAAACGCCATGAACGGTGAAATCATCGGGTATAATATGCCCGTATGGCAGGTAATTCTTATATGTGCTGACTGTGCAATATTTGTCGGTCTGACGGTTTGGGGTTTTTTCGCCATCCGTTCGGCATTTAAAAAGCAACCGGATAAATAATATTGCTTTGACAGGCGTATTGTCGCAAAGTACATTTAATAAATGGATTAAGGCAGTTTTCTAAAAGAAAACTGCCTTATGTATTTCAGAGGGCTATTCGTCTAAATCGTTTTAATCTTCAAAGTTTTCGTAGCCGTCGCGTATGCGTGCTATAGTTCCTTTCAATAGCATGTTGTCGATGTCAATTTTGTAATTTCTGTAATCCCATTCGGGCGCTTGGCCAAATTCAATGCTCGAATAGTATATTCCTGAGTGTCCTTCGGCGTCAGTCTTTTCTATTGCTTCAAGTAATTCGTCGGCAGGCATGTCGTCGACGATACCTTTACCAGCACCGTCTAGAATTTTAGGGTATGCTTTGCCATGACCTTTCGGCATGTCGCCGATATTGAGAAGTTCGATTATAAAAACCTGTTCGCATCCCCAGTCGTATGTCATGTCAATTCTATCGCCGATAGCAATATCAAGATTTTCGAGTTTATGCTGCCATAAAATTTCATGTCTGTCGCCGTCAGTAGTGGGCAGGTCTTCAAAATCTTCCTCGCTAAGGAAATATATCGTGTTTTTATACCGCATTTCAAACATATGATATGCCTTCGTGTCGAAGGTGGCCAGCACCATGTAGCCGAGGTCGGCAAGTGTATAGTTTGATGAAACTGCTGCAATGCGCCATATTTTGTCGCCGCAATCGGCGTATGTTATTTTGAATGTGTATATTTTTGCAGCCATATTTTTCTCCCTGACTTGGATTTTTTGAGGGCGGATGCCTGTTATAACCTTTATCACAAGCCTGCTATATTACGGTTAAGGCGGATAGTGGCTATTTCTGTTGGTTTTATGTTAAATGGCCTCACAAATAGAATATCATGTCCCGCAATTTTTGTCAATATTAAGATTTGTAAAGCAGAAGCAAATAAATGCGTATTCCTTGATCGCTCTATTGGGCTTGAAGACGGGGAGCCATTCCGGTGATAATGGCGATGAGGATCCACCTGTTCCCATTCCGCGCGAGCAGAGCGCTGCTCTGCCGAAGGTGTTCCGCTTGCGGAAAGCGGCAGAACACAGAAGTTAAGCTCGTCCGCGGTGAAAGTACTTGGCACATAGCGCCCGGGAGGATAACACGTTGCCGGATTTCAAAAAAGACGCAATCACAACTTTGTTGTGGTTGCGTTCTTTTTTTGTGATTTGATATTTTATCCTCCCGGGCGAGGGAGGACGAACGAGGCAGTTCATAGCGCAACGGATACCCGTTGTGCGTGCCGAAGTGAGATGAGTGAGCGCAAAAAGTAAGTGCGCGAACGGTGACCGAGGGCGGCGGTACGAAAACCTTACGCCGCACGAGAAGCACGTTGCCGGATTTCAAAAAATATCCTGTAATTGCGTAAGGCAATTGCGGGATATTTTTTATATTTGTAATTTATTAACTTCCAGGTGCTATGTGCCGATGTGTTTTGGGTGCAGAGCTTAACTTCTGGAAATAAGCCGCAACGAAAAGTGGAGAAGAATGTTGTTATAGACTTTGCGGCTTTACATTTCCGTTAAGCTCGTCCGGCGCGCGAGCGAAGCGCTGCTTTGCGGTATGCCAAAATGTACTTGCGCATATCCCCGTTTGGACTGGTTGTCATATGGTGCATCTGCCGGCAAGTTTTGAAACGATTGCGGTGGGTTAAGCGCTA
>DVHB01000007.1 GCA_018712405.1 Candidatus Coproplasma stercoripullorum | reverse complement strand
CCGAAAGTCCGTTGCTGCATCCGGCCATCCCGACCGCCATGCTTGCCGCCGCCGCTATCGCGGCAACCGCCAAAAATACTTTCTTCATTTTTTGCCTCCTTTATTAAGATATCTATATTTTACCCCCCCTCGCTGCGGCAAAAGTCAATAGCTTTCATCAATACAAATGATAATTTTACATTTATTTCATATAAGCATGCAGCAATTTTATCACCTCACTTATCTCCGATCTCAAATCATTATGTCTGCCTGCAAAAGAAGAGTCCGCAGGCCTTCCGGTCTGCGGACTCTTCTTTGTATCTATGAGAGAGCTGGGTGAGCAAATCCATCGCCCGTGCGGTCTTAAACTTTAAAACCGCATGCGGGCATATTTATTTTACAGTCGCAGGTTCGGGCTCGTTGGTGAGCGCGTCTATACCCGTCTCGCCGGTGCGCACGCGCATTACGTTTTCAATGCCCGATACAAATATCTTGCCTGCGCCGTACTTGCCGTCGTCGCACACCTTCTGCGCGACTGCGACTACCAGCTTGGGATCCACCGTGCTTACGACGATTTCAACCTGCACCTTGGGGATGAGACGCATGGTAGTTTTAACGCCTCTGTACTGGCCCGTCTTGCCTGCCTGCGTGCCGCACCCCATTACGTTGGTAACGGTCATGCCGGTCACTCCTATCTTGGCCATCGCATCCTTCAAGGTAAGGAATTTATCCTGCCCTGTTATTACAGTGACCTTGGTATACTTGGTCTCGTTTGCAGGGGCAAGGTCGATAGACGCAGGCACAACGCCCGAAATATCGACGTTTTCACCCTCGCCGTCGTACGAAGGAATGGAGGGAACAAAATCGGGATAGGACGAAGTGAGGCCGTGTTCGCTGATATCGAGACCGACGAGCTCCTCTTCCGCATTGCAGCGGAGGCCGTTCCACGTTCCGGCATACGCAATCACTTCCGCGGGGTTGACGGTTTTGTACTTTATCATTACGGGGATGTATTTGATTGCCGCGAAGAATATCGTCATGCAAACGGCAGTCCACGCGAGAATGGTTATTATACCGAGGCACTGCACTCCGAGGAGGGACGCGTTGCCCGAATAGAAGAGGCCGTCGTCTACGTCGAACAGGCCGACGGCTATTATGCCCCAGATACCGTTTGCAAAATGCACGGGCACGGCGCCGACGCAGTCGTCGAGGTGAAGCACATGCTCTAAAAGCCATGTCGCGCCCATAACGAGGAAACCTGATACGACGCCAATCACGAGAGCGCCGATTATATCGACGTTGGAGCAACCCGCCGTCACGCCGACGAGGCCGGCAAGCGTTGCGTTCATGCTCATCACAAGGTCGGGCTTTTTATTGCGTATCCATGTGTAGATCATGGCGACGAGCAATGCGACCGAAGGAGCTATGGTAGTTGTTACGAATACCCTTGCAAGCTGGCCCGTTTCGGTTGCGGCGGCGCCGTTGAAACCGTACCAACCGAACCAGAGGAGCAGTACGCCGAGGGCGCCTATCGTCATGTTGTGGCCCTGTATGGCGTTCACCTTTACCACTTTGCCGTTTTCGTCGCGCTCGAACTTGCCTATGCGCGCGCCGACGAAGATTATGCCGATGAGCGATGCCGTGCCGCCCACCGAGTGTATTGCGCCCGAGCCCGCGAAGTCGATAAAGCCGAGCCCTGCAAGCCAGCCCTGGGAATTCCATACCCAGCCTGCCTCTATAGGATATACAACGAGAGAGATCAGCGCCGAGTATATGCAGTAAGCGAGGAAACGGGTGCGCTCTGCCATTGCGCCGGATACTATGGTCGCCGCGGTGGCGCAGAACACAAGATTGAACGTAAAGTTTGCCGCCGTGCTTATTGCCGTTGCATATTCGGCAGAAGCAGGATCGCCGTGGAAGAGCGTATCGAAGCAAGTGAAGATATCGAGATTGGGAACGCCGATGAAACCTGCCAGGTAATCCATGCCGAGCATCAGGCCGTAACCTAAAAAGAGGAAGCAGACGGTGCCGATACAGAAGTCGACAAAATTCTTGAAGAGAATATTGCCGGTGTTTTTGGCCCTGGTGAAGCCCGTCTCTACCATTGCGAAGCCGCACTGCATTAAAAAGACGAGAGCCGCGCCTATGAGGAGCCATGTTGTCCAGGTCAACATAAATTTATATCCTCCAAAAAAAGATTGACTGATTTATATGCCGGACGTCGCCCCGCGCGAACGTGCGGCGGGGCGGGCGCACCATAAAAAACGGTATAGAAATATTGTTTAAACTTATATTAGATATAAATTAATATTATATTGTTGTGCAAAAAGGTAAAGTTTAAGGCGCGCGGGTTTTGCCTGCGGCAACAGCCGCGCGCCTGGTCGATCATATTATTCTATTGCGTGACGCGCATGCCGCGTCCAAATCCAAAGCAAGTCAACAGACGTTCCTTTTCCGGAACTCAGCTGTTTTATTATTTTACACTGTACAGGATATCCGTATATGAAGGATAGGGCCAATAGTCCTCGGCCGTGAGCGTTTCCATCTCGTCGGCGATCTTTCTCACCACGACCATCTGGGGGAGCACTTCGTGCGCCATTGCCTTTGAAGCGGGGCGCACATCCTCTTTGTCGATAGCCGAGAGTATGCTCTCGAGCTTTTTTACCTCCGCGCCGAACTTGTCGTTGAGGTCGGACAGTCTGATTATAAGGCCCTTTTCTGTTTCACAGGGTATATTTTCAGATATAGTCTTTTTGGCCGCAACATTGGAACACAGTTCTGCGATGTAGTCGGATACGGCGGGAATTATGTCCTGCTTTGCCATCTTGAGCATTGTGAGCGCCTCGATATTTATTATCTTGACGTAGTTCTCCAGCCTTACCATGGCGCGGGCCACAGCTTCCTGCTCGGTATACACGCCCTGCTTTACGAACACGTCGATGTTGGGCTGCTCGAAGAACACCTCAGTCGCGTCGGCGGTATCCTTGTTGTTCAGAAGACCGCGCCTTTCGGCCTCGGGCTCCCATGCGGGCCCGTATCCGTCGAGGTTGAAAATTATGCGCTTGTGCGCCCTTATCGTATCCGTTATGAGCTGACGCGCCGCCGCCTCTATATCCTTTTCGCCCTCGAGCTTATCTGCAAAATCGCAGAAGGCGTCGGCTATGATGGTATTTAAAACTATGTTTGCGTCGGCCACGTTTGCCTGCGAACCGAGCATTCTGAATTCAAATTTATTCCCCGTGAAGGCAAACGGCGAAGTCCTGTTCCTGTCGGAAGCGTCCTTGGGGAATATGGGAGACTCGGGAACGCCTATCGAACCCTCCTTGGCGCGGAAAGGCACGTATTCCTTGCCGTGAGCGATACTGTCGACAAGCGCGCCGAGCTGGTCGCCGAGGTATACCGAAATTATCGCGGGAGGAGCCTCGTTAGCGCCCAGGCGGTGATCGTTGCCCGCAGAGGCAACGGCGCCCCTTAAGATGCCCTGATAGTCGTCCACCGCCTTAATAACTGCGGCGAGTACGAGCATGAAGAGCGTATTTTTTTCGGGATTGGACCCCGGCTCAAGAAGATTGAGGCCGGTATCGGTAGACATAGACCAGTTGTTGTGCTTGCCGGATCCGTTTATGCCCTCGAAGGGCTTTTCGTGCAAAAGGCAGATAAGGCCGTGCTTCTGCGCTACCTTTTTCATGAGCTCCATGGTGAGCATGTTGGAGTCTATCGCCACATTCGTCGTGGCATATACGGGGGCCATTTCGTGCTGGGCGGGGGCAACCTCGTTGTGCCTCGTCTTGGAGGGGATGCCGAACGACCACAGCGTTTCGTCAAGGTCGGCCATAAATTCTGCTATGGCAGGCTTGATTGTGCCGAAGTAGTGGTCCTCAAGTTCCTGGCCGCGGAGCACGGGCGCACCGAACAGCGTTCTGCCCGTCATGCGGAGATCTATGCGCTTGAAGTACTCATCCTCGGAGATGAGAAAGTACTCCTGCTCGGGTCCGACAGTAGTCGTTACCTTTTTGCACTCTATACCGAAGAGCTTCAATATCCTCTTGGCCTGCATATCGAGCGCCTTCATCGATTTTAAAACGGGCGACTTCTTATCGAGCGTTTCGCCCGTGTAGGAGACGAATATGGATGGTATGTAGAGCGTAGTGCCCTTTACGAATGCGGGCGACGTGGGATCCCATGCCGTGTAACCGCGCGCCATATATGTTGCCCTCGAACCGCCCGAAGGGAAGCTGGAAGCGTCGGGCTCGCCGACTATCAGGCTCTTGCCGGTGAGGCGCATTATTACCCTGTCACCCTCAGGCTCGATAAAGCTGTCATGCTTTTCGGCAGTGAGGCCCGTAAGGGGCTGGAACCAGTGCGTGTAGTGCGTTGCGCCCTTGGATACGGCCCAGTCCTTCATGGCTGCGGCGACGGCGCCGGCTATCGATACGTCGAGCTGTGTGCCGGCCTCTATCGTGGCGCGGAGCGATTTGTACACTTCCTTGGGGAGCCTCTCCTTCTGCACGGCGTCGTTGAACACATTTTCGCCGAACTTTTCGGGAAGATTCATATTCTTTTTCTCCTTTAAAAATTATTTAACGTAAATGGTTTCAGGGGCTCTCTCACATTCTCCCCCTCTGCGCATATCGGGCGGGACAACGGGCGCTGCCGCGCCCTCCGTTTGCGATTACAACAAGATTATAAAATAAATAAATTTGGCTGTCAAATGATATGACGGCCGTTGTTTTTCGCAAGTTTTTATAAATAATATAAGCTTAGCTTATATAACTTTTACTCTTTGTTAGCACTCGCGCGCGACAAAAGATACACAGTTCACGCAAATCTTTTTGCTGCGCAAAAATCTTTGCCGTTGAGATTTATAATAAGGTCGTAACAAGGCTTAACGGCCGAACTAAATTCGCCCTTGCCTTGTTTCGACTTTATTAATTTAGAATTTGACTACCTGCCGTCATAGAAATGTTGAAATATTTGTACACTCTATCCGGCCTAAACTTTGCGCAGAGCAGAAAACCTGCGCAAATCATCACTTGCGCCATTGGCGCAATCATCACTCATCACGCTGCCGCAGGCAGCTCATAACTGCGTGAGCGGCGCCTTCCTCAGAAGTGGCTACTCCTCATCCTCGAAGCGCGCGGGCTTTATGAGGTGCGTGCCCTTTACGTCGTTATGCGCCGCCTCCGCATCGTCGGCCATGATCCCCCGCTGCAGCTTGGAATAGCCGTATTTTTTGCGTATGGCGTCCACCGCGCGCTCGGCGCGCTCGCGCTTTTTATAGTCGCCGTCCACCTCGTCGAAGGTGAGCTGGGTGAGGTTGTTATCAAACCCCGACACGGTGACTCCGAGGGCGCGCACTTTAAACGGCGGCTTCACCCTCTCGCAAAAGAGCGCAAAGGCGTGGTTTGCTATCTCGCCGCACAGCACGGTGGGACGCACTTTTTTTTGCGCGCTGAGGCTCTTTAAATTGCTGTCGCGCACCCACAGGTGCACGGTGTCCGCCCTGCCCAGATCTGCCTCTCTGAGGCGGGCGGCAACGCTCTCCGCGAGCACGAATAAGTTCCTCTTTACCTCGTCGAAAGCGGTCAGATCGCGCGGATAGGTGAGCGAATTGCCTATCGATTTCAATTCCCCGCTCTCACCCATGGGACGAACCTCTTCGTCGTCCAGCCCGCGCGCATATTTTAAAAGCGTGTCGCCCATCTTGCCGAGAAGGCCGTGCACAAGCTCGTCGGGAGCGTTTGCAAGCGCGCCTATCGTGGATATGCCCCGTCTTTTGAGCTTTTCGGCGGTTGCCTTGCCGACATATAAAAGATCGCCCACGGACAGAGGATAGAGCTTTGCCTTGTATTCGGAAACGGGTATCACCGTAGTGCCGTCGGGCTTCTTTAAGTCTGAGCCGAGCTTTGCGAACACCTTGTTGAAGGAAACGCCCACGGAGACGGTTATGCCCAGCTCTCCCTTCACCCGCTCGCGCAACGTGTCGCCCAGAAAGGTAAGGTACTCGGGCGCAAAGTGCCTGTTCTCCCCTTCGCCGACGTACATATCTCCCGCAAATTTGGGAAATATCTTTGTGCTGCGCGTAACGTCAAGCCAGCACTCGTCTATGCCGTACGGCTCGATGAGATCGGTATATTCGGCATATATGCCGCGCGCAAGGCGGGAATACTTCATGTATTCATTGAAGTGCGGCGGCACCACAACGAGGTCCGGGCACTTCTTTTTGGCCTGCCACAGCGTTTCGCCCGTCTTTACGCCGAATTTTTTTGCCTCTTCGCTTTTGGCGAGCACTATGCCCTTGCGCTCCTCCTTGTTGCCTCCGACGGCGAGGGGCACGCCTGAAAGCTCGGGGTGCAGTTTGCGCTCCACCGAGGCATAGAAGTTGTTCAGATCGGAATGGATCACAATTCGCTCCATAAATCACCGCCCGCATGCGCGCCTGCCGCGTACCTTAAAGCGCTCCGCGCCCAAAAACTTTATTTTTCCGCGCGCAAAGCGGTATTTTAAAAACGGGCGCGCAATAAACGCGCACAGCCGTTTAAAATCGCTCCAAAAGTGCCTCAGCTCCCAGTACAGGCACATTATAAAACCGAGCGGGCAGCCCAAAATGACGGCGGGGAAGAGCTGCCACAGCACGGGCGCATACTCCCCCGTGCCGTCGGCGGCGGGTTTGAACCACGACGGCACGAACGCAAGAATAAAATCGAGCACAGCCGTGCCCTCCATGCTGTAGAAGGGCTTGAACGCCATGCCGCCGTTACCGTTGGATATTACCTCCGTCTCCTTCTCCAGCCCGAGAGCGACGAGGATCACCTCGTTGCACACTATGACGGCGAGATTGAGGATATATATGAGCGGAACGAAAATGATGCGCCTGTAATCAAGCTTATGCCTTGAAAAGAGCACCATGAGAAGGGGCACCGCCCAGAGCACGGTGTGGCAGAAATAGTAGCGCACCGTGTCGAAGCTGAACACGCCTGCTTCGTCTATCGACATGGGTATCCAACTTGCGCCTATGCCGCTTATCACTCCGATATAGAACATATAGTCGCGCATTATCCCGCTCTTTGAAAGGTAAATGAACGGAAATATCATGGTGCTTATCGCACAGACATTTTCGGGAGTGACAGTCTGTATATAATAGCCGAACTCACCCTCTGTATTGTATGGCGGAAACAGCATTTTCAAAAAGTGCAGCGCGAAGTTTACGGCGAGCAGGGTAAACAGAACGATGTCCTGCACGCGCGCAGACATATAGCGCAGCACGAAATAGAGCAAAAGAAATATTGCCGCGCCCAAAAGCGGATACATATAGTAATACGGATTTGTAAAATCGACTGTCATGGCACCACCACAAATAAACCGCGTCAAAAAAAATGGCGCTGCAAGTATTATAGCACCTTTGCCGCGCGAGCGCAAGGGGAGCCCGCAGACAATTTGATTTATAACATATTTGACACATTCCGCGCAATATGTTAGACTGAATTTAAAGCCGGCGCATATCATGCGCCGCGGCGCGCCGCTGTAATTTATTTTTTGCGGCCGCACATTTACAGGTATATCATGACTACTGAAAAGATGACAAGGGAGAAAAAGACGGGCATAGCCGCAATAGCGCTTTCGGCGCTGTACGCGCTGGAATTTTTCGGCACCGGAATACTCATTTTTGCCAACATGTACTATACCTTTGCCGCGATGCCCTATCTGCTCTCAGTTATAGCGCTGCTGCCGCTTTTATTCAGTATTCTCAATTTTACGCTGTTTAAAAGGCAGAAAGTTGCAATATTGCTCATCTGCGCAACGCTCATAATGGCGTCGGGGCACTTTTTGTTTACGGCATACGTGCTCTCCAAACTGACGTTCGTGCTGATAACCTGTCTGCCTCTTTTCGGCGTACTGGCGATAGTAGCGCTGTTTCTATACCTCATTCTGCTCTATCCGCGCCTGAATAAAAGGGACAAAAAAATTTCGGTGATAACGCTCAGCATCGTCATATTTTTTGTGAGCGTGTTCGGAATATTCAGACTGGGCTTTTTTTACTTTACCTCCGACGGGGTGGTGTTTGCCGTTGAGGACGAATACCAGATAGCCTGGTCCACATCTGTAAAGTCCACCGGCTACGTGACCATAGGCGACGAGATATTCTATGACGGGGGCGCGGGCGAGAACGACGTTTCCACCCTGCACAAAGTGACGGTGCCAATGGACCTTCTGGACGAGGCAAAGGAATATACCATTCACTCCGCGCCCGTATATTCGGAGGCGGCGTACCTATCGATAAGCGGCGGCGAGCGCACGAAGACCTATAACTTCCGCCCCGCCGATTCCTCCGACGGACTTCAGATATACAACATAAGCGACAACCACGAGTGCGTAAGCGGCGCCGGCGACGCGGGAAAATATTTCGGCGACAAGCTCGACGTGCTGATACTAAACGGCGACCATATAAACGACGTCTCCTCCCTCTGGCAGATATCCATGATATATCAGCTTGCAAGCCGCGTGACGGAGGGAACGCGCCCTGTGGTATTTGTGCGCGGAAATCACGAGTGCAACGGCAAATATGCCGCAGAGCTGCCCGAATATGTGGGAAGCAACAACGGAAATTTATACTACACCGTACGCCTGGGCGGGGCATATTTTATGGTGCTCGACACAAACAACGATATGTCGGACGACAACTTTTTGATAGCGCCCGCGGCGAACTTTGAGCAGCTGCGCAAAAAACAGACCGAGTGGCTTGAAGGCACGACCGACTTCGGCGAAGACTGCGAATACCGCTTTTTGCTCGCGCACATGGCGTTTGCTCTCTCTGACTACGAGCGCTTCCCCGAGTGGCGGGACGAGCTTGTGGCGGCGACCGACGGAAAGTTTGACCTGTGCATAAGCGGACACTCGCACGTTTTAGACTACGCCGAGGCGAAAACGGACACGCGGACGAGCTACCCCGTTATACGCGGTTCCCTAAGAAGCGACAGCCGCACAAGCGGCGAGAGCGTGTGGCCCGGGCACTTTACGGGCACGGCCATAGAGTGCAAGGACAGGAAAATCACCGCACGGTTCACCAACAGCAAGAGCGACGTACTCGCCGAATTTGCGATCAAATAAATAATTAAAAAATTAATTTAATTTTTATTTATTTTTTGATTTATTTGCTGCGCATGCGCGCATATGGCCATATAATTTATTGACGATATGCACATTCAACATTGATTTGTCGCGGAATATAGCCGATTAAATTAACAGATAACGCCGCAGGGGGGCGCAAGAATCTTGCGCGCCCCCTGCGACGTTTAAAAAAATAAAAAATATCTTATTAAAATTCAGATTTATTTTGTAAGCTCCTCTGCAAGCCCGCCCAGCACGTCGAAATATTCCCTGAACGTCTTGGAGCACACTTCGGCGTTTTCTATGACTATGCCGTCTGCGCGCAGGCCCGTTATGGCAAAGCTCATGGCAACGCGGTGGTCGCCGTATGTATTGATGCGCGCAGGCCGGGGCTGCGAGGGATAAATAGTCACGTCGCCCCTGCCCTCTTCACACTTTACGCCCATGGCGCGCAGATTTGCCGCTATAGCCGCTATCCTGTCGCACTCCTGCCCGCGTATATGTTCAATGCCGCATATGTGCGTGGGTTTTGAAAGGTATGGCGCGACCGCCGCCATGGTGAGGGCCTGGTCGGAGAAGGCCGACATATCTATATCGCCGCCGTCGAAGCCGCCCTGCATCAGCTTTATAAACTGTATATCGCCCTGGCAGCTGTGCGGCAGAACGCCCCTCACACTTATGTCCGTGCCGAGTATCCTGTTCATGGCGTAAAAATAGCACGCCGCCGAAATATCGGGCTCGATATCGTATCTGCGCGCCGAATATGCGCCCTTCACTACATACACAGGGTCTCCCTGCTCCCTCTCCACGTTCACGCCGAACGACCACATGATATCGGCCGTCATATCGATATACTTCATGCCGTGGCTGCCCGCGGCCCTCACGCGCAGGCCGTCCTTTGCGCACACGCCCGCCATGAGTATGGCCGACATGAACTGGCTGCTCTTGCTTATATCGACGGTCATCTCCCCCTCGGGAGACGACGTGCCGCGTATTCTGAACGGGAAGCAATTTTCGTTTTCCAAAAACTCAAACCGAGCGCCCGCTTTTTCAAGCGCGGAGATGAGATCGCCCATTGGCCGTCTCTTCATCTGTTCAGATGAACGCACGACAAATTCACCCTCCGAAAAGGCCAGAAGAGCGGTTATAAAGCGCGCCGCCGTGCCCGCACTGCCAACATACACCTCGCCGCCCTTTACGGGAAGAACGCCGCAGCAACCTTCTACCGTGACTGCGGAGCCGTTTAAAGAGATTTTTATGCCCAGGCTTTTGAGGCAGTCGATAAAGGTGAGGCAGTCGTCCGAGAGGCCCGCGCCGTACAGCGTGGATGTGCCCTTTGCCAGCGCCGAAATAAACAGCGCGCGCGCCGTTATGCTCTTTGAGCCGGGGACAGACACAAGCGCGTTTTTGTTTTTTATTTTTTTATAAATATAGGGTACGGAATAATTCATAATTGCAATTTAAAAACCGCTTTGATTACGGCATATATGTGGGTCAATTTGATATTTTGTCACATATGCATATGCAAATTTATGCATATAAAATATTTAAAAAAATAATTTTTTTGTCGATTTAACACTGTTCCACGTGTGACTTCCTGCGCCGCACGATATCGCCCGCAGAGAGGGCGTAGGAGCACCTTACGCTGTAGACCTCCTGCACACGCTTGCAGTCGTCCACGCGCCGGCCGTTTGAATCGTAAACCTCTTCAACGGCGAAGCTCTTGCCGAAGTTATCCGTCGGCGAGAGCACCTCCAGAATATCGCCGACATAGAATCTGCCGCGCATCTCTATCTTTGCAAAGCCGTTCTCGTACCCCAAAACATTTCCGATATAGTCGCAGTCGCCCTTGGCCTGACTATCGGAATAGTTGACGGTCTGGTGGTTTTCGCCGAGGGCGTAGGCCGTGGTGTAGTCGCGGTGCGCCGCCGTTAAAAGCTCGCGCTCGACTGTGGGTGAAAAACCGCCGTCTATGCACCTGCGGTAGGCGTTTATGACTGTGGCGAGATAATATTCGCTCTTCATGCGGCCCTCTATCTTAAAGGAATACACGCCCGCCGCGCGCATTTCATCGAGGTGCGCCGACATGTTCAAGTCCTTTGAATTGAGGATATATGCGCCCCTTTCGTCCTCCTCGAGGGGGAGCCAGCCGCTGTCGCTCTTATCGTCGTTCTTCCTTATGGAGTAGTTCCAGCGGCAGGCCTGGGCGCACTCTCCGCGGTTGGAGGGGCGGCCCGTGAGGTAGTCCGAAAGCAAACATCTGCCCGAATAGGATATGCACATTGCGCCGTGGACGAAGGCCTCGAGCTCGATATCGGGCACGAAGTCGTGGATCTCGGCTATCTCTTCAAGCGAGAGTTCGCGCGCAAGCACGGCGCGGCTTGCACCCATATCGCGCCAGAACCTTACGGCGTATTTGTTGGTTATGTTGGCCTGAGTCGAGATGTGCACCGAAAGTTTGGGCGCAGCCTTTTTGCACGCCGTGAGCACGCCCGGGTCGGATATGAGCGCCGCATCAGCGCCCGCCTCCTGCAGGAAGGCAAAATAATCCTCCATACCGGCAAGGTCTTTGTTTCGGGCGTAAATATTTACTGTGACGTACACCTTTTTGCCGCGCGCGTGCGCGTATTCCGCCGCCTCCGCAAGCTCATCGCGAGAAAAATTATCGGCAAAGGAGCGCAACGAAAAATCTTTGCCGCCGAGATATACCGCGTCGGCGCCAAAGCAGATAGCAGTTTTTAATTTTGAAAAGTTGCCCGCAGGGGCAAGAAGTTCAACGTCTTTCATAGTCACTTTTTCACCGAAACGGCCATGCCGTCGCCCACTTTTACAACCGAAGTTATAAGTTCGGGATCTTCAGTCACCGCCGAAAGGTATTCCTCTATGTGCTGTGCGAGCATCTTGCGCTTTCTGGGCACCTCGGCCTCGCCGCTCGCCCAGCCGAAGATGAGAACGTCGTCGGCAATGAGCACGCCGCACGGCCTTAAGAGCTGCTTTAAGCGGGGGAGGAGCTTTATATACTGCACTTTGGCGCAGTCCATAAAAATAAAATCGAATTGCCCTTCAAGGGCGGATATTACCCCGCCTGCGTCGCCTAAAAGTGCGAATATGCGCGGAGATATGCCCAAACTATCAAAATTGCGCACGGCCTCGTCATAAAAATTTTTGTCGCGCTCAACCGTGGTTATGTGCGCATACGGGCATATAAAAGCGAGCGCCGCGGCAGTCGTGCCGACGGCCGTACCCAGCTCTAAGATTCGCCGCGGCCTTACCGCCGCAGCTAAAGCGATCAAAAAACTGAGCGAATCGTCACGCGCCACGGGGATCTCTCGCGCAAACGCGCCATCCCTTATACGCTGCAATTCAGGAGGGATATCCGGTTTGTTCCACTTGTTAACGCCCGACGTATTGCGGTGCGCATAAGAAAATTCGTCCATAGTATTAAATAAATTTTTAAGTCAGAAACCGCAATAGCGCCTCCCCTTGCATAGGGGAGGTGGCTTAACCGGGCGAAGCGAAGTTAAGTCAGAAGGGTAGATTTTTGTAACGCGGTGTATAAGCGTAAACCCTTCAGTCGACTTCGTCGCCAGCGTCTCGCCCAACCCCAACAATGGGTGTCCATTGTTGGTTGAAATGTCAGGCTCGACCTTAAAAAGCGGAGCCTTCAATGCCGTTAAAATTTCTCTTACCTCCCCGCTCAGATGCCCCTTGGAGATGCGAGCACTTTCTAAAATAATTGACGTTTCAAGCAAGGTTTCCTTGCGCAGAAAGGCGAACAACGCATTTCTGCAAACAGCACATATGCGCTGTTTGC
>DVHB01000006.1 GCA_018712405.1 Candidatus Coproplasma stercoripullorum | reverse complement strand
GCCGATAAAGGCGGGCGCCGCCCCTTTGCATATCCGCATGAGGCCGCGCGCCTGCGGAGCGTAAGGCTGTATTTTGCCGTACGATCTGTTTTTATTTGCAAAATATTTCAATTTCAGTAAAAAAACGATTGTAAATATTGCCTTTGATGTAGTAAAATACTAAACGGACTATCATATCTTCGCGCGCGCTTCAATCCGCCGCGGAGAAATATTTTCGTATATATTTGCAAGGAGTTGAAATGGGACTTATAAGCTATATACTCGGTTCCGACAGCAGGCAGAGCGTTAAAAAGCTCAATAAGCTCGCCTTAAAAGTTGAGGAGCTTGAACCTAAATACAAAGCCATGAGCGACGAGGAACTCAAGGCGCAGACGGGCGTTTTAAAAGGCCGCCTTGCCGCGGGCGAGACGCTTGACGATATAATGTTCGACGCATTCGCCGCATTGAGGGAGGCCAGCTGGCGCGTACTCAAGATGAAGCACTTCCATGTGCAGATAATGGGCGGCATATGCCTTCACCAGGGACGTATCGCCGAGATGAGAACGGGCGAAGGCAAAACGCTTGTCTCCACCCTGCCCGCGTATTTAAACGCGCTCACCGGCAAGGGCGTGCATATCGTAACGGTAAACGACTACCTCGCCAGGCGCGACGCCGAATGGATGGGCAAGGTGCACAAATTCATGGGCCTCAAGGTGGGCGTCGTTGTGCCCGGCATGGACGACAAGCAGAAGAAGGAGGCCTATGCGTGCGATATCGTGTATGCCACCAACAACGAACTCGGCTTCGACTACTTGAGGGATAATTTAAAGACATCCATTCCCGCAATGGTGCAGCGCGAGCTCAACTTCTGCATAATCGACGAGGTCGACTCAATACTCATCGACGAGGCGCGCACCCCGCTCATAATCTCCGGCAAGGGCGGCGAGAGTTCCAAGCTCTATGAGGACGTCGACAGGTTCGTGCGCACCCTCACCGGCGGTTTTGACGACGACAAGAAGGACGCCGAAAAGAACGCTCCCTCCAAGCGCAAGAAGGATCTCACCAAGGAGGAGCAGGAGGCCAACTACCGCCTCGCCGCCATCCTTGAAGAGATGGAAAACTGGGACTATATAATAGACCGCAAGGAAAAGTCGGTGACTATAACCGAAAAGGGCGCGGAGAAGGCCGAGCGCTTCTTCGGCATACAGAACCTCGCCGATATAGAAAACGCCGATCTTAACCACCACATACAGCAGGCTTTGAAGGCGCACGAGCTGTTCAAGCGCGACGAGGACTATATCGTCTCCAACGACGGCGAGATACTCATCGTCGACGAATTCACCGGCCGTCTCATGCACGGCAGGCGCTATTCCGACGGCCTTCACCAGGCGATAGAGGCAAAGGAGCACGTAAAGGTGCGCGACGAGAACAAGACGCACGCCACCGTCACTTTCCAGAACTATTTCCGCCTGTATAAAAAGCTCTCGGGCATGACGGGTACAGCCAAGACAGAGGAGGCCGAGTTCCGCACGATATACTCCCTCGACGTAGTGGAGATCCCCACCAACAAGCCCGTGCAGAGAAAGGACTATGCCGATATGATATTCTCCACCGTGGAGGGCAAAAAGAAGGCAATAGTCAACGAGATAGTTGAGCGCCATGCCACCGGCCAGCCCATTCTTATCGGTACTGTAACGGTTGACAGGTCGGAGGAGATCTCAAGGCTGCTGCGTCGCAACGGCATAAAGCACAATATCTTGAACGCCAAGAACCACGAGCGCGAGGCCGAGATCGTCGCGCAGGCGGGCAGGCTGGGCGCCGTTACCATCGCCACCAACATGGCGGGCCGCGGCACCGATATCCTCCTCGGCGGCAACCCCGAATATCTCGCTAAAAAGCGCATGAGGGAGGAGGGCTACGACCACGACATGATAGAGGTCGCCATCTCCTATGCCGACAGGGAATTTTCAGAGGAAGAGCAGGTTGCGCGCGCACGCTATGCCGAACTCTATGATAAGTTCAAGGCGGAGACCGACGCCGAAAAGGTAAAGGTCATCGAGGCGGGCGGCCTGTGCATAATAGGCACCGAGCGCCACGAGAGCCGCCGTATCGATAACCAGCTCCGCGGCCGTTCGGGCAGGCAGGGCGACCCCGGCGTTTCGGTATTCTTCATTTCGCTCGAGGACGACCTTGCAAAGCGCTTCGGCGGGGAAAAGATCAAGTCGATATACAATACATTCAAGCTCGACGAGGACCAGTGTCTGCAGTCGAAGATGCTCTCGCGCAGCATAGAAAACGCGCAGAAGGCCATAGAGGGCCGCAACTTCGCCATACGTAAGCGCACGCTGCAGTACGACGAGGTGATGAACGAGCAGCGCAAGACGATATACGGCGAGCGTTTAAAGGTTTTAAAGGGCGAGGACGTGCACGAGCAGATGCTCAAGTATATCCCCGACTATGTGGAAAAGGTGGTAAACGAAACGGTGAACACCGACGCCATGCCCGAAAAGTGGGACGAGGAGTCGCTCAACAACGCATTGAAGACCAAGGTATATCCCGACGAATGCACCTTCGAGATCACGCGCGACATGCTCGAGCGCTGGGACTATGAGGCTGCGATCAAAAAAATAACCAACGAAGTTAAAAAGTCATACGAACAAAAGATAATAAACATTAAAAACGATACTCACGGCCAGGTGGACTACCACCAGATAGAGCGCAACGAGCTTCTTCGCGCGGTAGACAGAAACTGGATCGACCATATCGACGCAATGGATCAGCTTCGCAAGGGCATAGGCCTGCGCGGCTACGCTCAGCAGGACCCTGTGATCGCCTACAAGCAGGAAGGTTACGAGATGTTCACCGAGATGATAGAGCGCGTGCAGACGACTACTATTTCCCGTCTGTTAAAGGGCAGGATCGTGCGCCTGCGTCCGGGTCAGCTTCCCGCAAGGCCCCAGCCTGCACAGCAAAACGGCCAGCCGCAGCCCGCCGCAACACAATCTGCCGCAACGCAGTCCGCGGCTTCCGCACCTGCAGAAGCACCCGCACAGCCGCAGACGGCTGAGGCGCACACCGCGCCCTCGCCCGCAGCTTCGTCCAACGTCGCCCGAGTGCCCATGCCCTCTTCAAACATGGCTATGAGGCCGCAGGAGTTTACGCCCAACCCCACGGGCAAGCAGGCGCCCATCGTCAAAAAGAAAGAGGTGGGCCGCAACGATCCCTGTCCCTGCGGAAGCGGCAAAAAGTATAAAGACTGCTGCTACTGGAAGGACCATAAGTGAGATATTCACGAATTTTCCGCCTTGAGGCGTCGGAAATTTTTCGTGATTTGAGGAACCATGTTCCTCTTCGCGCGACTTAGAAGGGCCCACGGAGCATATAGTCGCGCGAATTCACCTTAAGTAGAGCCGGCTTTCGCCGCAAATGTAGTTGCGCCGGCGGCGGGAAACCCGCCTTGCGCACATTATTAATTTAGAATTTTAACTGTTCAATAATCAGGCGCCGCGGTATGCGGCGCTGAACGATACTTTTAAGAGAGTTTTATGTTTAAAGCAGACGATTACAGATTAAGGCTCAAAGCGCTCTCTGAGACGCTCGCCGAGGCAAAATACGCTCTCGATATCGACAATATCGGTAAAAAACTTGAGGAACTCAAGATCGAACAGGAAAAGCCCGAGGTTTGGAATGACTTGGAAAAATCCAAGCACATCGGCAGGGAAATTTCTGTCATAGAGGGCAAGATCGCCGCCTACAACAAGGGCGAAAGCGCATTAAAGGACGCGCAGGCCTTTGTCGACCTCATAGAGGAGGCCGACGACGAGAGCCTCATCCCCGAGCTTGAGAAAATGATAAACTCGGCCGAGGAAGATATAGAGGAGATGCGCATAAAGGCGCTCCTTAAAGGCAAGTACGACGCAAACAACGCCATATTGAGCCTGCACGCAGGCGCGGGCGGAACCGAGGCTTGCGACTGGACGCAGATGCTCTACCGCATGTATCAGCGTTACTGCGAAAAGACGGGCTTCAGGGTCACCGAGATCGACAGAGAGGACGGCGACGAAGCGGGCATAAAGAGCGTCAGCTTCAAGGTGGAAGGGGAAAACGCCTACGGCTTTTTGAAGGCCGAAAAGGGTGTGCACCGCCTTGTCCGCATATCCCCTTTCGACAGCAACAAGCGCCGCCACACTTCGTTTGCCTCGCTTGAGGTAATGCCCGAAGTCGACGATGAGGGAGAGGTTGAGATACGCGATGAGGATATACGCATAGACGTATACCGTTCTTCCGGCGCGGGCGGCCAGAAGGTAAACAAGACCGAGACGGCCATAAGAATAACTCACTTCCCTACGGGCATCGTCGTCACCTGCCAGAATGAGAGGAGCCAGCTGCAGAATAAGGCCATGGCCTTCCAGTATCTGCGCGCAAAACTCATAGAGCGGCAGATCGCCGAGCGCGAGGCCGCCGACGCCGAGCTCAAGGGCGAGATAAAGAAGATAGAGTGGGGCAGCCAGATACGTTCGTACGTGTTCTGCCCGTACACGCTTGTAAAAGACCACCGCACCGGCTATGAGATGACCGATATCCAGGCCGTGATGGACGGGGATATACAGGGCTTTATAATAGACTATCTCAAAAAGGCTGGCTGATGCGGCGCGCTCAGAGCGCTTTCGGCCGACGGCCTTAAAATGCAGGGAGGTTGCAGATGCCGGATTTGTCCGTGTGTGAAAAGTGCCTTTCTCTCTCGTCCGCAGTGCTCTCGCTCGAGGGTGACTTTGAAGAGAGCAGACAGACGCGCATAATATATAACATGCTTGCAGAGCAGACCTTAGAGCTGGGCGCGGCGGTCAATGCCGTAAACTATCTGCCCCTCTCCGCGCGTAAAGATCATATGTCGGAGCTTGTAAAGTTTGTGCAGAGGGTGATATACAATCTCAACCTCGCCAGAAGGGAGGGATTGTTCGGTGACAAACGCCTTGCCGAGGCGCTCTCGCTCGCCGTTGCTGTGGCAAACGACATAGGCCTGGCTGTGCGGCAGTATTGCGGCGACATGCCCGAAGGTGCGGCGCCGCCGCAGTCGGCTGCCGGGAATATGCCCGACGGGTTCGACATGCCCTATTGAAGCGGCATGCACGGTTTGTTTATAAAGGTGCTGCGGCGCAATATGCGCCGCATTTAAATTATACGGTAAATCAAAGTTTTTGCTATGTACGATATTTCAAAGTGCGAAATCAAGCCCGAGCCCGTCATTTTGGGTATAGAGTCGAGCTGTGACGAAACGGCGTGCGCCGTTCTGCGCGGGAGGAAGATACTCTCCAACCGAATAATCTCTTCTGCGGCGGAACAGGCAAAATACGGCGGCGTTGTGCCTGAAATAGCTTCGCGCATGCATACCGAGGCTGTGGACGAGGTGTGCCGCCTCGCTCTGCAAGACGCGGATTTGCAGCCGCGCGATATCGATTGCGTTGCGGCGACTTACGGCGCCGGCCTTTTGGGCGCGCTGTTGGTTGGACTTTCGTTTGCAAAGGCGTTTGCATACGCTTTAAACGTGCCGTTTGTTGCCGTAAACCATATCCGCGGTCACATTGCCGCCGCATATCTCGATATGCCCGATTTGCGGCCGCCATTCGTAACGCTGCTTGCAAGCGGCGGGCACACGGCCATTTTATATACCTCATCATATACCCGATTTGAAGTGCTTGCCTCAACTTCGGACGACGCCGCAGGCGAGGCGTTCGATAAGTGCGCCCGCGTGTTAAATCTGCCATATCCGGGCGGCCCATCCGTACAGAAACTGGCCGAAAGCGGCGCGCCGTGCATCAATTTTCCGTCGGCGCTCGTAAAAAATTCGCAGTCATTGCGCTTTTCGTACAGCGGCCTGAAGACGGCGGTCATCAACTATTGCCATAACGCGCAGCAGCGCGGCGAGGAGCTGAAAAGGGCGGACGTCGCCGCATCATTCCAGCGCGCGGCAGTAGATCCGCTTGTAAAAAAGACGGTGGAGTGCGCGTTAAAATGCGGCGTAAAAACTGTCACCGCCGGCGGCGGGGTCATCGCAAATTCCTACCTGCGCTCAACCTTGAGCGAGGCTTGCCGGAAGGCCGGACTGAAGCTCGTCCTGCCTGAAAAAAAGTACTGTACCGACAATGCCGCGATGATAGCTTCCGAGGGGCTCAACCAGTATACGGCGGGCAACTTTTCGCCCATGAGCACGAACGCCGTCGCCGCCATACCTTTAAAATAGTGCAAAATTTATATTTGCGATTAATGATGCCGCACCTGTGTGCGGCATATATTTTTGCATTATTTTACATATTTTTGGCATTATATGGCATTCCTGTTTGTCTTTTTAAATTTTATGTTGCAATATCACATAACCTATGTTATCATAAATACATAAACTTTACGGATGCCTGGACGGCGCGGAGCACGCTATATTTTGCGCAGAATCCGGCCGCCGTTTTTATTGCATGACCGCGGAATCAAATTTTAAGGGGCATGCCCCTTTGCCGCATTGTGGAAACAATGCGGCAAATAAACATTGCTCTTTAAAATATTTTCAGCAGTCCGTGAAGTTTTGCAGACGGAGAGACAAGGGTGAAAAAATGCTGAAAATCGCTGTAGTTGAAAACGAAGCCGACCAGGCGGAGCTTTTGCGCGGATATATTTCAAAATATTCCGAAGAGAAGAATGTTAAGTGCCATGTCGTCACCTATCCCAACGGGCTGGAGTTCATCTCAAACTACCAGGCCGGGTTCGACGCCGTGTTCATGGACATAAAGATGCCGCTCATCGACGGCATGGAGGCGGCGGAAAAGCTCAGGAAGGTCGATAAGGATGTCATCTTGATATTTGTCACGAATATGGCGCAGCTCGCCATACGCGGCTACAAGGTGAATGCCATGGACTTCATGGTCAAGCCCGTCACCTACTTCGATTTTGCCACGGAGATGGACAAGATACGGGCCGAGCACGACCGCCGCGCCACAGATTATATCTGGGTAAAGTCGTCCGGCGTGTTGCGCCGCATGGACTATTCGGAGATCTATTATATAGAGATAATAATGCACGATATATACATGCATACAGAAAAGGATACGATAAATTTCCGCGGCTCGCTCAAAAATCTGGAATCGCAGCTGGATGCTCGTACCTTTTCGCGCTGCAACAACTGCTATGTCGTAAATCTGCAGTATGTGACGGGAGTAAAGGACGATAACGTGATCCTTGAAAACGGTGCGGAACTGCATGTAAGCCGCACGCGCAAGCGCCAGTTCATGAACGACCTCGCCGCATATTTTTCGGGTACGGGAATAAAATGAACTATTATTCGATGATACTTTTAGGGCAGCTCAATTTTTACATGGAGATGCTCATACCAATGCTCCTTCTCATAAGAAGGCAGGAGAAGAGGAACTTTTTCTGGCTGCGCCTGCTGCCCGTTGTCGCGGCGGGCGCGGGCTTTGTCTTTATGCCCGCAGTGTCGGTAGGGCCGTTCGGCATGAACTATCTTATAGTTTCTTCCGCGGTGTTCCTTGCAGGGTGGTTTTTGTTCAGGCTCTCCCCGCTCGACGTGCTCTTCTACGTGGTTGCGGCGTTTGCCGTCCAGCACGGGCTGTGGGATGTTCTGTTCATGATATACGAGGGGATAGGCGAAATCACGCAGCCCGTGGCGCTCGTCATATATTTTTCGCTGTATCTCGTCGCCTATCTGCTCTTTTATTTCTTTTTCCCCGTCAGCGATTTCAAAAAGGGCGGCATAAAGGGGCGCGGACTTCAGTTTGCCGTGTCGTGCTTTATAATCGCCTTTGTGTATGTGCTCGCCTCCTTCGTGCCGTGGTACGATGAGTGGAATATGATATACCGCCTGTATGCGCTCATATGCTGCATATTTGCGCTCGGTCTGCAATGCGGTCTGTTCGAGCACTCCAAACTTAAGGAAAAGAACAAGGAGCTCGAGCAGGACAACGCCATTTTGCAGGAACTTCTTATACGCGAGCAGAAACACTATAACATAACCAAAGATACTATAGATCTCATCAATGTAAAATGCCATGACCTGAAGCACCAGATATCCGTCCTTAGGAATATGGACGAAAAAGAGCGCGACAAAAGCCTGGGCGAAGTTGAAAAAGCCATAATGATATACGGCAACATCGCCAAGACGGGCAACGAAACGCTCGATATAGTGCTCACGGAAAAGAGTTTTCTTTGCGAGAGCTACAATATCCGCTTCACCTATATGATAGACGGCGAGAGCCTTTCGTTTATGGCCCCCTACGATATTTCGTCGCTGTTCGGCAATGCGATAGATAACGCCATAGAGAGCGTGATGAAGGAAGAGGAGCGGGAAAAGAGGATAATAAAGCTCAACGCTTCTTTGAAGCGCATGTATCTCACCATACATATAGAAAATTTCTGTAACGAAAAGGTCCGCTTTAAAGACGGAATGCCCGTGACTAACAAGTCCGATAAGAAGAATCACGGATTCGGAGTGAAGAGCATGAACTACGTCGTGAAAAAGTACGGCGGAACGATGACTATGCGGCAGGACGGCTGTCTTGTAAGTCTGGATATACTCCTTCCCGCAGGAGATTTGCCGGAACCGGCCGCAGTTTCACGGTAAAAAGTATAAAAACGGTAAGCGCCCGCATCTGCGGGCGCTTTTGCTTTTAGTGCAAACAGCATAAAATATATGCATAACCTGTCGGTTCCCGCGCACAACCTGCAGATTATTATTCTTATAATGAAAATGGCGTTCAAAAGGTGTTAAAGTCAAACGAAGTCAAATTTCAGACGAACTAAGGCAAACCTCCTTGAAAAAAATTTTGTTGCAGATATACTTTAGGCGCGCAATGGTTCAGCGCACACGCAACTTTTGCGGAAAAATTTATACAGGAGGGAACCATGAACATCAAAACAAGACTGTTTCGCGGGCTTACGCTGATATTCGCCTTTTTGCTGGTCTTATCGATCACACTGTCGATTATCATGGAAAAGTATCGTACTGCCCTCGACGAAAACACCGGCTCTGTGAGCCAGGAGACAGTTATCAGCGACAACGCGGAGGACTGGACTTATACGACTCAGTTTACCTCCACAAAGGACGCGGTAGACAGTATGAAAGAGTTCGCCATACGCGAAGCGGCAGAATCTTTGGTACTGTTGAAGAACACCAACAATTCATTGCCCCTTAACCAGGACAGGCCCAAGGTAACGCTGTTCGGCATACGCAGCTATGCGCCTTACTACGGCAGCACCACCGGCGGCTCCATTCCCGATAAGGGCGTAATAGACCACGACCCCAACAAGAGCACTCTCGAAACAGACTTCAAGGAAGTGTTCGACGTGAATCCCGCAATGATCCAGGCTTATGAAGACTACTGCGCCGATTTCACGTGGGGCAGCTCGGGCTTCGGCGCACAGGCACCCCAGTATCAGGGCCTCTACAGCACGACCGATCCCACAGAGCCCACGCTTTCCGAACTCGGAGTCACCCGCGACGAGCTCGACTACGGCAATTACAGCGACGCGGCGATCGTCATTCTCGGCAGAGTAAGCGGCGAGGGTTCCACATTCAATCCCGGAGAGGAAGGCCTCGGCAACGGAATTTCTACCGACAGCGGCAATATCCTCGGCATAAGCGACGAAGAATGGGCGATTATAGAGGAAGCAAAGGCTTGCTCGGACAATGTGATCGTGCTGATCAACTCCACCAACCAGATGGATATCGAGGGCCTTAAACAGGATCCCGAGATCGACTCCGTTATGTGGATAGGCAACCCCGGCGTCTACGGCTTTGCGGCAGTTGCCCAGACCCTTCTCGGCGACGTAAATCCTTCCGGGCACCTCGGCGACATCTATGCGGTAAACAGCGCTCTCGCTCCCGCAATGATGAACTACGGCTTGCATAATGAATATGACAGGGATGGTAATCTTATCAATACGTATCCCACCGGTACAGACTGGACCAATGCTTCCAGTTACAACGGTATGAACGTAAACTCGTACCTCGTTGAGGCTGAAGGTATCTACACGGGCTACCGTTACTATGAGACGAGGTATGCCGACAGCCTCCTTGCAGGAGACGCGCGCAACGCAGTCACCGCAAAGGCGGGCACCTATGTAAATTACGATCTCGAGAACATGACGTTTATGCCCGCAACCACCGACGGTCAGTGGGTATATTCGCAGGAAGTTTCCTATCCCTTCGGTTACGGCCTTTCTTACACCGAATTTACTCAGGAACTTGTAAACGTTGACGTTTCCGACGATCATAAGACTGCCGTTGCAACCGTAAAGGTTACAAACACGGGCGACGTTGCGGGAAAATCTGTAGTTCAGCTCTATGCACAGGTGCCCTATGAAGAGGGCGGAGTTGAAAAGTCTGCAATCCAGCTTGTCGACTACGAAAAGACCGAAGAGCTTGCGGCCGGCGCTTCCGAAACCGTGACCCTCAACATCGATATGACCAACCTCACGAGCTATGACAATGAGGAGGGCAACGGCGCTTATGTGCTCGACGCAGGCACATATTACTTCGCAGTCGGCGATTCTTCGCACGACGCGCTCAACAACATACTTGCCGAGCAGGGTGTTACCGGCATGGTAAACACCGACGGCACAGCCTTCACGGCTACTTCCGGCAAGGTCGTTGAATGGGAGCTTAACTCCAAAGACGCCGAAACGTTCGATACGTCCGTAACCGGTTACGAAATCAAGAACCAACTCTCCGAAGGCGACTATGCAACCGACGTTAACGCTTGGGGCGACGATATAACGGGCTTTGAAGAAGTTACATACCTTTCGCGCAGCGACTGGAACGGCACTTTCCCCAAGACGTATTCCGGATTCGGCATAGAGGCGGGTTCGCGTCTTGAAGAGATAATGCAGAACGACTTTATCGACCTCAAAACGGACAACAGCCAGGAGAACATAGATGCTCTCATAAACGGCGATTCTTCTGTTGACCTCACTCTTGCGGATATGGCCGGCGCTTCTTTCGACGATGAAAGATGGGCCGAGCTTGTCTCCAAGATCCCTCTCGCCGAAATCATCAACTTTATGGCGAGCGCGTTCCATAACCTCGAATACATTCCTTCCATTGGCTTCGGTGAATATCCCGAAAGCGGCGCGGTTGCCGATATAGGCGGTTATGCTGCAGACGACGGCCCCGGCGGCTCAGACTCGCACAACATGTCGGAAGCCAAGAAGGACGGCGTGCTGTTCGAGGACGCTTCTGAATACAGCTGGGTAGGTACGCGTATCGCTCCCGCTCCCGTAAACCTTGCATATACCTGGAACAAGGAGCTTGCATACGAAAACGGCCAGCTGCTTCTCGGCGAATCCACTCTTTTGTATCAGCTTCCCATAATGATAGGCCCGGGCATGAATATTCACCGCACGGCTTACAACGGCCGCAACGTTGAATACTACTCCGAAGATCCCATCCTCTCAGGCTTCACCGGCAGCGCGGTCGTTCAGGGCGCGCAGAGCAAGGGCTGCCTTGTAAATATCAAGCACGTCGGCTTCAATACTCAGGAAGCCAACCGTTCGGGCGTATGCGAACTTGTAAGCGAGCAGGCCGCGCGCGAACTCGAACTCAGGAATTTGCAGCAGGCGTTCACAGGCTTCGGCCGCTCATCCAAGATGGACGAGATTGAAGCCGGCGCAACCCCCAACCGTTACGCGGCAGAGGGCGCACGCGGCACCATGACGGCGTACAACCGCATAGGTATGGTAGCTTCCAGCGCAAACTACGGCGTTCAGGTTGAAATACTCCGCAACGAATGGGGCTTCAAGGGTTACTCCGTAACCGACTTCACCGGCCTCAACCCCGTAGCCGCTCCCAAGGAATCCATACTTGCCGGCACCACGGCGTTCTGCGGCTTCGGCGCAAACGACCCCTACATCAATCTTAACAACCTCAACGCCATCGCGGCAGACGCCGACCTTGCAGCGGCAATACAGGAAGGCATGCACTGCGTGCTCTATGTAATTTCCAGAAGCTATGGCATGGACCTTATGAACAACATCTATACCGTATCTCTCAATACATGGTGGAGAAGCCTGTATACGGCGCTCATCACGGTAAGCTCCATCCTGCTTGCAGGCTCGGCTGTCGCATATGTGGTATTCACCATAAAGGACAAAAAATCCAAGGAGGAGGAATAAAGCCATGATGAATTGGATAAAAAAGCAGGGCGTTGCGGGATTGCTTCTCGCGGTTGCAGCCATATGCGCCATCGTGGCCGTGATAATTTACGGCGTTAACTCCACCACGGGCGTTATGCAGAACGTCGAACTCGACGCGGCGCCCATAATATACAGCGTTATTGCGGTCGTCCTCGTTGTGGCTATGATCGCGGTTACGGGCAAGGTTCCCCAGTGGGTGATCTCCGCTGGAATGGTTGCGGTAGTCGTGCTCCTTACCCTGAGCATAGGCGACTTCATCTACAACAGAACGGATGTTGCGGGCAACCAGTGGTTCATCCCCGACCTCGACACCCCCGAACAGGGCGCATGCCTCAGTCAGGCAATTGTGGGCGTTGTGTTCTATGCGCTTTCCGTTGTTGCCGTAGTTGTTTCGGCCTTCATCGGCAAGTTCAACAAAGAAACAGCGTAATACAAAAGCTGACAGCGTTCGAAATAAACCGGACATACTTTGCGAAATGGCGCGGGGCAGTAATGCCCTGCGCTATTCGTGACGTAAAAGGGATAATTCTTGCCACGCCTGTTGACAGTGCGGAGCATATGTTTTATAATTAAAAAGTAAAAATATATCAATAAAATCAGCGCGGATACGGGCGCTGAAAGGGGAAGGATAATGAGCAGAACAAGTTTTAACGAAGGCTGGAAATACGGACATCTCAACGAGGAGTGGAGAAAGGATATCACCCTCCCGCATGATGCCATGATATATGAAAACAGGACGGCCGACAGTCCCGGCGGCAAAAACACAGGCTGGTATGAGGGGTTTGACTATGTATATGAAAAGAAGTTTGCCGCACCCGCAGAGTGGAAAAATTCAGATTTAATACTTGAGTTTGAAGGTGTTTACCGCAATGCCAAGGTATACGTAAATGGCGAACTTGCGGGCGGATGTGCCTACGGTTACACAACTTTTTTTGTGGATATCGGCAAATACCTCAGATTCGGGGAGGAGAACGTGATAAGGGTGGAGGCGTTCAACGCCGACCAGCCAAACAGCCGCTGGTATTCGGGCGCGGGCATATACCGCCCCGTGTGGCTGCATACCCTTCCCAAGGCGCATATAGAGATGCGCGGCATAAAGATAAAGACTTTGAGCTACGAGCCGCCCCGTTTTACGGTTTCGGTGAATACCAACGCTTCCGGCGATGTGAATGTTGAGATCGCCGACGGAAAGGAAGTCATGGCGTCGCAGTCTGAAAAAACAGGGGGTGAAGTTAAATTCGACTTCACCATTCCGGAGGCAAAACTGTGGAGCCCCGAGAGCCCAAATCTGTATACCTGCCGCGTGACTTTCGGCAAAGACGTGCGCGAGGAGAAGTTCGGCATACGCCTTTTGGAGTGCGACGCAAAGGGAGGTATGCGCATAAACGGCAGCAGGGTGATACTGCGCGGCGCGTGCATACACCATGAAAACGGCATTTTGGGTGCGGTAAACCACCCGTTTGCCGATGCGCGCAAGATAGAACTCCTGCAAAAATACGGCTACAACGCCATACGTTCGGCGCACAACCCCACGTCGCAGGCCACGCTCGAGGCGTGCGACAGGCTGGGTATGCTCGTTCTGGACGAGTACGTCGACATGTGGTATATCCATAAAAATAAATACGACTATGCTTCGCAGTTCGCCGATGAATGGCAGAACGATTTGAAGGCGCTCGTGGAGAGGGACTATAATCATCCCTGCGTGGTGATGTATTCCACCGGCAACGAGGTCGCCGAAACAGGGCAGAAGAAGGGCATAGCCTTTGCAAGGCAGATGACCGACTATATCCACACCATGGACGACCGCCCCGTGACCTGCGGCATAAATATATTCTTTAACCTTTTATATTCGCTCGGCTTCGGCATATACAGCGATAAAAAGGCCGATAACGCCGCCAAGGCGCCCAAAAAGAAGAAGTCTGTCGGCAGCGAATTTTTCAACGACCTTGCGGGCCTTTTAGGCGCAACCACCATGAAGATAGGCGCAACCATGCCGGGATGCAATGCAAAAACCAAGCACGCTTTCGCCGCAATGGACGTGGCTGGCTATAATTACGGCATAAAGCGCTACAAGGGCGACATGAAGAAGTATCCTGACCGCGTTATTGTCGGCTCGGAGACTTTCTGCGCCGACGCGCGCACATTCTGGCAGATAGCCAAGGACCACCCTGCGCTCATAGGCGACTTTGTGTGGGCCGGCATGGACTATTTGGGCGAAGTGGGCGTAGGTTCGTGGGAACACGCCGACTATGCGCCCGAATTCGGCGGAAACGTCGGCTGGGTGAGCGCGGGCAGCGGCAGGCTTGATTTAAACGGCCGCCCGCTTGCCGAGGCGCTGTATACCCGCGTTGCCTTCGATCTCGACCCCATCCGTGTGGGCGTGGTGCGCCCCGACAAGGCGTTCGAAAAACATTCGCCCTCGGCATGGAAGCTCTCGGGCGCATGGGAGAGCTGGTCGTGGGACGGCTGCGACGGCAAGGAGACAATGGTGGAGGTGTACACCGCCTGCCCCAGGGCTGCGCTGTATATAAACGGCAAAAAGGTTGCCGAAAAGAAGGTCGGCAAGGAGGCGCGCGCATATTTTAAAGTTAAGTATACCCCCGGCGAGCTTGCCGCGGCAGGTATAGATAAAAAGGGCAACGAAGTCTGCCGCACAGTGTTAAAGAGCGCGGGCGCGAGCACAAAGCTTTCGGCCGAGCCCGAACTTTGCAGAATAGGTGCGGACGACCTGTGCTATATCCGCCTCAAATACACCGATTCAAACGGCGTGTGGAAGCCGCTGATACGCGGCGACATCTCCGTAAAGGTGGAGGGCGGCGAACTTATGGCGCTCGGCAGCGCCTGCCCTTACAACGCCGAGGGCTACCATAACGAGAGCACCGATACCTACTTCGGCGAGGCGCTGGCGATAATCAGGCCTTTAAAGGGCGCAAAGAAGATAGCGCTCACCGCACAGAGCGAATACGGCGGCGCGCATGCCGAAGTTGCGGTGGAGTGACGATATATGAACGATATAAGCATTGCAGTAGATAAACTTGTGGACTACGCGCGCAAAAATCTGCTCCTTTCCAAGGAGAACGAGATGTGGGCGCGCAACGCGGTGCTCGACGCGCTCGGTATGCCCGAGTACGCTTATACGGGCGCAACATGCGACGACGTTTATCCGGACGGGCCATTGAAAGAGCTGTTTGCCGCCTGCGAGGCTGCGGGACTGTTCGCTCCCGACGACGAGGAGGAGTACGGCGACAGGGCTATGGGCGCGCTCACTCTCCCGCCCGAGGGCATACGCCGCCGTTTTGCGGCCGAATTTGAAGGGAACGGAGCAAAAGCGGCCACCGACTGGTTCTATACATACTGCGTAAAAAACGACTACGTAAAGAAGAGCAAGCTCGATAAAAACCCCCGCTTTGAAGAGGAAGGGCTTGTCGTCACCATAAATAAGGCCAAGCCGGAGTTCCGCGACCCTAAAAAGGCGGCGAGCGGCAACTCGGTAAAGGGCGGCTATCCCAAGTGCGCCATCTGCCGCGAAAATGAGGGCTGCCCGGTGCGCAACAAGCGCACACTGCGCACCGTCGATTTAACTTTAGACGGCGAAAAGTGGTTCTGGCAGTATTCGCCCTACGGCTATTTCTATCAGCACGGTATCGCCGTAAACTGCGAACACACCCCAATGCATGTGGACAGGAGCACATTCTGTAAGCTCACAGACTTTGTGGATATGTTCCCGCACTACTTCATAGGCTGCAACGCGCCCCTTCCCAGGATAGGCGGCAGCGTGCTCGCGCACGACCACTTCCAGGGCGGCGGCGAGATATTGCCCATGCACAGGGCGGGCGCCTATAAAACGCTCACTTCGCAAAGTTTTGACGGCATTGTGGAGATACTCGAATGGCCCGGCACGGTCATAAGGGTGGTGAGCCGTGACCGCGAAGCGCTCGTCGACGTGTGCGAGGGCATACGCGAAAAATGGGTGAGCTTTAAAGATAAATCACTCGGAATCATTCCCGAGGACGGGCAGGGCGTGCATAACGCCGTGAGTCCCACCGTCGTAAAGACGGAGCGCGGCTACGAGATGAGCGTGATTCTTCGCAGCAACATAACGAGCGAACAGTATCCCGACGGAGTGTTCCATGCCCACCCCGAATTCCACTCCGTAAAGAAGGAGTCGATAGGACTCATCGAGGCGCAGGGGCTGTTCATCCTCCCCGGAAGACTGGAGCGCGAGCTGGGCGAGGTTGCAGAAATAATAGAGCAAAAGGGCGAATTGCCCCCCGAATATGCCCAATTCAAGCTGATTTTTGAGGAGGCGAAGGAAATTTACGGCTCCTCCCCCGAAGCGGGAGCATGGGCGGCGATACAGCGCGAGCTCGGCAGTATATGCTACAGGATACTCGGCAACACCGCCGTATTCAAGGATAAAGAGCTCACGGTAAAATTTATGGAGGAGCTCGGGTTTAAAACTGTATGATAGACGAAAAGAAATATGCTTACAAAGTTTCGGCCGCGGGGCGCGTCAACATAATAGGCGAACACGTGGACTACTGCGGCGGCAAGGTCATGCCTGCCGCGCTCTCACTTAAAAACACCGTCTATGTCCGCCCCAACGGCACAAACAGGATAAATATAAGCTGGACCACCCTGCCCGATTCGGTCAGCCTTGATATTGATAAGCTCGACAGCTATAAGACGCTCCAGCACGGCAAATACCAGGCGGGCAGCGCATACCTCTGGCAGAAGGCGGGGCATAAAATTGTCGGCTGCGACATGCTTCAGGACTGCACCGTGCCATTCGGCAGCGGTCTCTCGTCCTCGGCGGCGATAGAGGTATCCACCATAGCCGCTCTCGCCACGGTCGCGGGCGAACCGTTCGACAAAGTGGAGGTTGCGCTCACCGCGCAGGCTGCCGAACGTGAGTATGCAGGCGTGAACTGCGGCATTATGGATCAATACGCTTCGGCGTGCGGCAAAAAGGGAATGGCCATGCTTCTGGACTGCAAGACGCTGGAGTGCGAGTATCTCCCGCTGGAGCTCGGCGGTTATTCGCTGGTCATAACCGACTGCAAAAAGCCGCACAACCTTGTGGAGAGCAGATACAACGAGCGCAGACAGGAGACCGAACAGGCATTCGCCATATTAAAGGACGCGCTTCCGGATATTACCTGCCTTGCAGACGTTACGCAGGAGCAGTTTGCAAAGCATGCGCACCTATTGCCCGGCGTGATTAAAAGGCGCGCCGCGCACGTTGTAAACGAGTGCGCGCGCGTTAGGGCCGCCGAAGAGGCCATGCGCGCGGGCGACATGATAAAGCTCGGCAGCCTTCTGAACGAGTCGCACGATTCATTGAAGAACCTCTATGAGACGACGGGCTTCGAGCCCGACGTGCTCGCCGAAACTGCGCAGGCCCACTTCGCCTGCATAGGCTCCCGCCTCACCGGCGGCGGCTTCGGCGGCTGCACCATCTCTCTCGTAAAAAGCGAGTGTGTTGAGGAGTTCGAGAGCTACCTTTTGGAGACGTATCATAAAAAGACGGGCTATACGGCAGTGTGTTACAGCGCCGAGATAAGCGACGGCATAATGGCGGAAAAGATATAATGATAAATAATTTTGGCGCCTTCCTCGGCAGGAAGGCGCATATTTATGAAATCTCAAACGAATATCTGCGCGTAGGGATAGCCGATTTAGGCGCTTCGGTGCAGTATGTTAAGGTGAACAGGGGCGCATGGGTCGATGTGTGTCCCGGCTTCGACAGTGCGGAGGAGTATGTTGCAAGCGGCACTTACTTCGGCGCCACGATAGGCCGAGTGGCAAACCGTATAGCGTGCGCAAAATTTTCGCTCGGCGGAAGGGAGTATTCCGTGCCTGCAAACGACGGCAAAAACTGCAACCACGGCGGCACGGCGGGCTTCGACCGACAGTTCTTCACTGTGCGCACGAACGGGGCAGAAAACGCAGATTGGCACGGGGATATGCTCGAATTAACGCTTTCAAGCCCCGACGGCGACATGGGTTTTCCGGGAAAATTGAACCTCATAGTGCGCTATAAACTCAGAAGCAGCGCGCTGGAGATATTTTACGGGGCGGAGAGCGATAAAACAACGTTGTTTGCGCCCACCTGCCACCTGTATTTCAATCTCGACGGGGCGAAGGAGGGCGGACCATGCGGCAATTCGTGCGGTAATATGCTTAAAATAAACGCCGAAAGTTACACGCCGATAGGCGAGGGCCTCATTCCCTCGGGCGAAGTTTCGCCCGTCTTCGGCACGCCTTTCGATTTTACCTCCTTCCATGCGATAGGCGAGAGGATCGGGGCGGACAGCCCCCAGCTGCGCCTTGCGGGCGGGTACGACCACAACTTTGTGTTAAAGGGCGAGCACGCCGCAACGGCCTACAGCAATATAAGCGGCATAAAGTTGGATATATTTACCGATATGCCCGGGCTGCAGCTGTATTCCGGTAACTTTTTAAAGGGTAGGTCGCGTTTCGGTGAACTCGAGCCCCGTGCGGCGTATGCGCTGGAACCGCAGTTCTTTCCCAACTCGGCAAACATGCCGCAGTTTGAAAAGCCCGCGCTTACGGCGGGGAAGAAGTTCAGCCGCTATATAAGATATGAGTTCGGAGAAATTTAAGGGAGCTTCATGCTGCGTGCGTTTTTATGATATACGGTAACATAAAAAATGTAAACAAACCGGTTTCAAAGATATTTTTAGGTACGGCCTCAAAGCCCTTCATGCGCGGGCAGAACTGCGACGGGCTGCTCAACGCCGCCCTTGCGTGCGGCATAAACGCCATCGATACGGCGCGCGTCTACGGCCGCTCCGAGCGGGCGATAGGCGGCTGGCTTAAAAGGTGCGGCCGTCGGAATGAAGTCGTGCTGCTCTCAAAGTGCTGCCACCCGAACGCGTTCGGCGCAAGGGTGACGCCGCGCGCAATGCGCGCCGATCTAAAAAAATCGCTCTCCGCGCTTGGCACCGACTATATAGATATTTACCTTCTCCACCGCGACGATCTGTCAACGCCCGTGGGCCCGCTCGTAGAGGAGTTCAACAGTATGCACGCAAGCGGCCAAATAGGCGCTTTCGGCGGCTCTAACTGGAGCTATGCACGCATAGCCGAGGCAAATGAATATGCCTACAGCCATTCTCTCATTCCGTTTACCGTGTCCAGTCCCAATTTCAGCCTTGCCTCGCAGAACGCCGATATATGGGGCGGCGGGGTGAGCATTTCCGGCGACGAGGGCAGGGCGGAGCGCCTGCAATATAAAGAGAGCAAAATGGCGGTGGTGGCGTATTCTTCGCTCGCGCGCGGCTTGTTCTCGGGCAGGGTAAACAGCGCGCAGGGCGCTGCGGCTTTTAATCAGCTCGATAAATTTGCGGTGAAGGGGTACCTTTCGGAGCAAAACCTTGCCCGCCTTGCCCGCTGCGAAGTTCTTGCAAAGGAGCTGGGCGCAACCGTTTCGCAGACGGCGCTTGCCTATGTGCTGTGCTGCGGGCTGAACAGTTTTGCCGTCGTCGGCAGCTCAAGCGCGGAGCGCACGGCGCACAACGCCGCGGCGGCGGATATTGTTTTAACTTCCGAACAGATCGCCCGGCTTGAAAGCGGGCATTATTTTTAGCGCATATTACGGAGGAACGGCATGAAAATTCTGGTGACGGGCGGCGCGGGGTTTATCGGCGGCAATTTTATTCATTACATGCTCAAAAATCACCCCGATTGCCGCATAGTATGTCTCGATAAACTCACATATGCGGGTAACCTCTCCACGCTTGCTGGGGCGTTCGGTAATGCGAATTTTGCATTTGTGCGCGGCGACATTGCCGACAGCGATTTTGTTTGCGGCCTTTTCGCGCGCGAAAGTTTTGACGCCGTTGTAAATTTTGCCGCCGAAAGCCATGTTGACAGAAGCATAAGCGGCGCGCAGGTGTTTATGGTTTCAAACGTCGTCGGCGTGCAGGTGCTGCTCGATGCGTGCAACCGCTACGGTGTGCGGCGCTTTCACCAGATTTCCACCGACGAGGTGTACGGCGACCTGCCGCTCGGGTCGCCAAGCCTTAAGTTTACCGAAGAGTCGCCCCTGCGCCCCTCCAGCCCGTATGCGGCCAGCAAGGCCGCGGCAGACCTTATCGCGCTCGCAAGCAGGAGGACTTACGGCACGTTTGTAACCATTTCGCGCAGTTCAAACAACTACGGACCCTATCAGCACCCCGAAAAGCTGATACCGCTTGTAATAACGCGCGCGCTTGCGGGTGAAAAGGTGCCCGTATACGGCGACGGGCAAAACGTGCGCGAATGGATAAGCGTTTTTGACCATTGCCGCGCCGTTGACCTTGTGTTGCAGAACGGGGAGAGCGGGGAGATTTACAACGTGGGGGGAGGCGTTGAAATGGCGAATATCGATCTCGTTGAGCTCATTTTAAACGAGTTGGGCGCGCCGCGCAGCCTTATAGAGTTCGTCCCCGACCGAAAGGGGCACGACAGGCGTTACTCCATGGACAGCAACAAAATGGCCTATAAATTCGGCTGGCGCCCGCAGACCAATTTTTTAGAGGGCATAAAGCGCACCGTGCGCTGGTATAAAAATAACCGCGATTGGTGTAGGGGCAGCTCTGAGTGAAAAAAACGAAAGTGAAGAGCAAAGAGCAAAATATACCGGCGGTTGATGTTTGTATCAGGGGGGTAAGTTTTTAAGTATTTCCAAAAAAACGCTTTACAATTTTTTTGCACTCGGGTATAATAACAATATAAAACTTAATTCAAAGGCGATAACGGAGGACAACGCCTCTGCGGCCGCGCATTTCAGAGAGTTCCCCGGGCGGTGCGAGGGGGATATGGGCGCGCAAAGGATATCACCTCTCAGCTTATTTTCCCAAAGCCCGCGCAAAGTTTAGCGGTGCAAGTAAGAGAATACGGCCTCACGGTCCGTTACAAGCCGTGGCAAATAATAGTTTGTTTTGGTGGTTTACAAGCACTCGTTTTCGGTGTCCGAAATAACGGGCGCTTTATTTTTTTATAAAGGCCGCCGCAAGGAGTTTAAATCTATGTATAAGAAGGTCGACACAACCTTAAACTTCCCCCAAAGAGAGCAGGAAGTAATCGAATTCTGGAAGAAGAACGACGTTTTTGAAAAGTCGGTTGAAAGCAACGAGGGCGCGGAGGAATTCTCCTTCTACGACGGTCCTCCCACGGCCAACGGCAAGCCGCACATAGGCCATATTTTAACGCGCGTCATGAAGGACCTCATTCCCCGTTATCAGACTATGAAGGGCAAGCACGTCCTGCGCAAGGCCGGCTGGGACACGCACGGCCTGCCCGTCGAGCTCGAGGTGGAAAAGTCGCTCGGCATGGACGGCAAGCAGGACATTGAAAAGTACGGCATAGAGCCCTTCATCAAACAGTGCAAGCAGTCGGTGTGGAAGTATAAGGGCGAGTGGGAAAGAATGTCCGAGCGCGTCGGCTACTGGGCTGACATGGATAATCCCTACGTGACTTACGACGATAATTATATCGAGTCGGAGTGGTGGGCTTTAAAGACCATGCATCAAAAGGGTCTTTTATATAAGGGTCACAAGATAGTGCCCTATTGCCCCCGCTGCGGCACGGCGCTCTCCTCGCACGAGGTGGCTCAGGGCTATAAGCTCGTAAAGGAAAATTCGGTGGTCGCCCGCTTTAAAGTGAAGGGGGCTGAAAACCGCTATATCCTCGCGTGGACGACGACTCCCTGGACGTTGCCTTCAAACGTTGCGCTCTGCATGAACCCCGACGAGCCCTATGTTGAGATAGAGGCGGAGGGGGAGAGCTATATCCTTGCAAAGGCGCTTGTCGGAAATTTCTTCGAGGAGTATAAAGTCGTTGCCGAAAAGAAGGGCAGCGAGTGGGAGGGGCTTGAGTATGAGCCGCTCTTTAAAGAGACTACGGCCGAGGTAAAGCGTATATCCCCCGCGAGCGCGCAGGTAAAGTCGCACTATGTGGTGTGCGACGGCTACGTCACCATGGGCGACGGCACGGGCGTCGTTCACATTGCGCCCGCCTTCGGCGAGGACGACTACAAGGTGGGCAAGCGCTACGGCCTCCCCGTGGTGCAGCTTGTAAATGAGCGCGGCTGTTTCGACGGGCGTTTCCCCGCGCTCGACGGCCTGTTTGCCAAGAAGGCCGATAAGATCATAATCGAGATGCTTGAAAAGGAGGGCAAGCTATTCAAAGTTGTGCCCTTCGAGCACGACTATCCCCACTGCTGGCGCTGCGACACGCCCCTTCTGTACTACGCCCGCTCGAGCTGGTTTATCGAGGTGACGAAGGTAAAGGAGGACATAAAGGCCGCCAACCGCTCGGTAAACTGGATGCCCGACACGATAAAGGAAGGCCGCATGGGCAACTTCCTCGAAAACGTGATAGACTGGGGTCTCTCGCGCGACAGGTACTGGGGCACCCCGCTCCCCGTATGGGTATGCCCCGACTGCGGCGAAATAGAGGTCATAGGCTCCAAGGCGGAGCTCAAGGAGAAGTGCGGACTAAAGCCCGACGCCGAGATAGAGCTGCACAGGCCCTATCTCGATAATCTCACCTGCACCTGCCCCAAGTGCGGCGGAAAGATGAAGCGCACGCCCGAAGTTATAGACTGCTGGTTCGATTCGGGCTCTATGCCGTTCGCGCAGTATCACTACCCGTTTGAAAATGAGGACCTGTTCAAGGAGACCTTCCCCGCAGACTTCATCTCCGAGGCCGTCGACCAGACGCGCGGCTGGTTCTATACCTTACTTGTAATAAACACAATACTCTTCGGCGTAGCGCCCTTCAAAAACTGCATAGTTCTGGGCCACGTCAACGATAAAAACGGCATAAAGATGTCCAAACACAAGGGAAATGTTGTCGATCCCTGGACGGTGCTCGACAAGCAGGGCGCCGACGCGGTACGCTGGTATTTCTATACCTCGTCCGCTCCCTGGCTGCCCTCGAGGTTCTATGAGGAGGCCGTGTCGGAGGCGCAGCGCAAGTACCTCGGCACGCTGTGGAACACGTACGCATTCTTTACGCTGTATGCCGAGATAGATAAGTACGACCCCTCAAAGTTCAGCTTAAAGGACTGCAAACTTTCCTTAATGGATAAGTGGATACTCTCCAAGCTCAACAGCCTTGTAAAGCTGGTGGACGAGCACCTCTCGCGCTATGAGATAACCGAGAGCTCGCGCGCCATACAGGACTTTGCCGATATCCTCTCCAACTGGTATGTGCGCCGTTGCCGCGACCGCTTCTGGGGCAGCGACATGACGGACGACAAGGCCGCCGCATATACTACGCTGTATACTGTCTTAGTTACGCTTGCAAAGGCGACTGCGCCCTATACGCCCTTCGTTGCCGAGATGATGTATCAGAATTTGGTGCCGCAGTTCTATAAGGACGCGCCTATATCCGTTCACCTCTGCCGTTTCCCCGAGGCTGACGACAGCTTTATCGACGGCGAGCTTGAAAAGGGCATGGACGGCGTGATGCAGATAGTTGTGAACGGCCGCTCTGCGCGCAACGCCGGCAATTTAAAGAACCGCCAGCCGCTTGCAGAGATGGTAGTGGTATCCGAAAAACCCTTAAACCTCTCCGACGAGGAGAAGGCCATAGTTTTAGAGGAGCTCAACGTAAAGAAGATGACGGTGGCAAGCGATGCCTCCGTGTATATCAGGTATAAATTAAAGCCCCAGCTCAAGACGCTCGGCCCCAAGTATGGCAAGCTCCTCGGCGCGATCTCCAAATTCCTTTCGGAGTGCAACGCCGACGATGTAGTCGCAAAGATCCGCGAGAGCGGCGAATATGAGATAGAGGGACTCGGCGTAAAGCTCGCGCTCGAAGACCTGCAGATCTTTACCGAGAGTGCCAACGGCTTCGTCGCGCAGTCTGACAGGGGCGTAACGGTCGCGCTCTCCACCGTGCTCACCGAAGAGCTCATCAAAGAGGGCGTCGAGCGCGAGATCGTCTCCAAGATCCAGAATATGCGTAAAGACGCGGGCTTTGAAGTGACCGACAGGATAGCCGTATATTACAAGGCCGAGGGCCGTTCCGCCAAAGTGTTTGAGCGCGCCGCTTTTGCAAAGGATGTGCTTGCCGACAGCATTTCCTCGGGCGAGGCACCCGATGTGGCGTTTACAAAAGAGCAGAATATCAACGGCGAGCATGTTACTATTTCCCTCGTACGCCGCTAAACTTCATATAAGCGGCGTAATACGGTGTCGCGTTTGCGGGTGTTTTCGGTCACTTACGTCTAAGTAAGCTCCCTAAAACCTTCCGCACGTTCCTTGTCTTACTCGCTTCTATGAAGTTTACACAAGATTTGTGGTATGCTCCCTCAATTTTCCTCGCGCGCCTCGCGCTGCTCGTTTCTATGAAGTTTTGATGTGTGTGGCTTCTCGTACTGCTCGCATCTATGAACCCGCTATGAGCAGGGCCGCGCCTATAAGCCAACTCTTAAGGACGAGCCCAACATTTCTCTAAACAGTGGATACCCGCTGTTTAGGTTGGGCGAGATGAGCAAACGCATAATCAAAGGCTTTTGCAGTGACCGAGCCGTGCGTTTTATTTACTGTGTGCACGGCGAGACGGTGGCACGCGTAGCGTGACGGAGGGGTTCTTGGCTCATGTCTACGAAGTTTATATTGAAAACAAAATGCCGCGCAGGGTTGTGCCCTGCGCGGCATTTTCACGTTAATTCGGCTATAATGCGGGGCAATTTACATTTTTCGTCAAAAAATTCATGGCGCGGCTGATTGCGGCATACCATAAAATATGACCGTGCTCGATTTGAATGTGGGTGAAAGCGCAAGGATAGATAAGGTTGAGGCCGCGGGCGCTGCCGCGGAGAGGCTGCGGGCGCTCGGGTTTGTGAGCGGCAGGGTGATAACCGTTTTGGGCTACTCGCTGTTTAAAAGCAGCGTGCTGTTATCCTGCGGCTCGGTGCGACTGGCGGCGCGCAGAAATCTCGCTCAGATGATAGGGGTGCGCGTATGAAAGCGGTGCTGGCCGGCAATCCCAACGCGGGCAAAACTACCCTGTTCAACGCGCTCACACACAGCCGCCTCACTACGGGCAACTGGCACGGCGTGACCACGCGTCCCGCCAGTAAAACTGTGGGAGGCATAGCCTATGTCGACGTGCCCGGCATGTACTCTTTCAACGGGTATTCCATGGAAGAGAGTTCCGCCGCAGAGGAGATAAAGTCTGCCGACCTTGTAATAAACGTGGTGGACGGGCTAACGCTCGAAAATTCGCTCAGCCTTACCCGCGCCATAATTTCCATGAACAAGTGCACAGTCGTGTATGTGACCAAACTTAAAGAGCTGAAAAAGAGGGGCGGAAAACTGAGCGCGGCGGCGCTCTCCGGTATGCTGGGCGTGCCCGTATTTACCGATTTAAAAGAGCTTAAAAATTATATTTTAAATTATAATAAAAATAAAAATAAAAGTAAAAAAATCGGCGCGCATTTTTCCTCAAAAATTCAATTGAATAAGGCATATTACGGGGGCAATTGCGCCTTAACGAGGGCGGAGAAATTATTTTATAACAAATATTTCGCGCTGTTTTTCTTTATTTTTTCAATTATTTTAATGTTCTTTTTTGCCTTTTATAAGGGCATGCCGGGCGACGCGCTCAAAGGCCTTACCGAAGAGCTCATCTCGGTAAAACTTAAGGGTGCGGTGCAGAGTCTGCTGCCCGCCGGCAAGGTTTGTTCGCTCGTCTGCGACGGCATTATAGGCGGCGCCGGCGGCGTGCTATCCTTCATTCCCCAGCTCTGCGTTTTATATCTGTTTCTCACTCTTCTGGACGAGAGCGGCGTGATGTCGGCCCTGTCGTTTATAACCGACGGAGTGTTTAAAAGAGTTCGTCTCTCGGGCAGGGCGGCCTTTTCCCTCGTGTCGGGCTTCGGCTGTACGGCGGCCGCCATACTCACCACGCGCGGCTTCACCTCAAGGGACACGCAGCGGCGCGCCATTGCCGCTCTTGTATATATCCCGTGCGGAGCAAAGATGCCCGTGTTTTTAACGCTTCTTTCCCCGTTGTTTTCCAACCCGTTCCCCGTGATAACGGCCTTTTACTTTGCGGGCATAGCCCTGTCGCTGCTCGCGTGTCTTGTAGTACGGGGCAGGGAGGAGGAGCTTTTGTCGGAGGTGACGCCTATAGCCCTTCCCTCACCCGCGCGCGTATTAAATAAGTTGTTTTTTTATATCAAAGGGTTTATAATAAAGGTGGTAACTTCGGTCATGCTGTTCTGTGTGGCAAGCTGGTTTTTATCCAACTTCACGTTTACCCTTTCGCCGTGCGAACTGGACGACAGCATGCTCGCGGAGGTCAGCAGGTTTTTGACGCCGCTGTTTGCTCCCATGGGACTGGATGACTGGCGGCTTGCCTATGCCATGATATCCGGCTTTGCCGCCAAAGAAAACGTGGCGGCAACGATAAACATGCTCATGCCGGGCGGCGCGGGACTGGATATGGCGGGCGTGCTTGCTGCAAGCACCTTCCTTCTCATGTGCCCCGCCTGTATCTCGGCCTTTTCCGCCTCGTGCAAAGAGGCGGGCGTAAAGGCGACGCTTGCTTTATTTTTCTTTCAGCTTGCGACCTGCTTTATTGCGGCATATATAGTGCACTTTTTATTCTCACTCTGAATTTTAAAGGTTTTTTATGGGACAGATGATATTGCAGACGGAGCGCCTTGTTTTAAGGGAGCTTGAGCAGGGCGACTATGCCGCGCTGTGCAGGATCTTGCAGGACGAAGAGGCCATGTATGCCTACGAGTGCGCCTTTTCCGACGGGGAAGCGCACGAGTGGCTCGAAAGGCAGATCGCGCGCTACAAAAGATGGGGCTTCGGGGCTTGGGCCGTGATTTTAAAGGAGAGCGGCGAGCTCATCGGCCAGTGCGGCGTCACCATGCAGCCGTGGGAAGAAAGTGAGGTGCCCGAGGTCGGGTATCTGTTTCGCCGCGACTGTTGGCACATGGGCTATGCAACAGAGGCCGCCCGAGCCTGCAGGGACTATGCATTTGCAAGGCTGAATTTTGGCGAAGTGTGCTCTATAATCCGCGATACAAATATCCCCTCGCAGCGCGTCGCCCAAAGGAATGCAATGTCTCCCGCAGGAATGTGCATAAAACACTTTAAGGGCGTGGATATGCCGCATATACGCTATGTGATAACAAGGGAAGAATGGTGGAAAATGCGCGGCGGGAGCGGCGCGGAATACTGTTTTAAGGATATTTTATGAAAAAATTTGTCGCCGAAGGCACAACCGATTTAAAGACGTTTACCGACGGGCATTTTCCGCAGGGCAGCTTTGCCTTTGCGGCCCTTCTGCGCGCAAAGGATATAAGGGTGAACGGCGTGCGCACGGGCAAAAATGTGCGTCTTTCGGCGGGCGACGAGGTGGTATATTACACCACCCCCGCGCAGGAGCAAAAGCCCAGTCACCGCGTGATATATGCCGACCAAAACGTGCTGGTGTGCGATAAATTTTCGGGCGTGTCTGCCGAGGGACTGCTGTGCGAACTGCAGGCGGCGGGGGAGATTTACGCCGTGCACCGCCTCGACAGGAATACCGAGGGAGTCATTATCTTTGCAAAAAACGCTGCTGCGGAGGACGAGCTTGTGCGCGCCTTTAAAGAGCGGCGCGTAAAAAAGGCGTATCTTGCGCTCTGCAAAGATAATTTTAAGGCGGAAAACGCCGTGCTCACCGCATATCTTTCAAAGGACGAAAAGCGCGCCGAGGTAAAAGTCTTCGACTCTCCAAAGTCGGGCTGCGTTAAAATAGTCACGGAGTACAGCGTGATAAAAAGGGAGGGGGAGCTTGCGCTCGTGCTGGTGCTGCTGCACACGGGCAGGACGCACCAGATACGCGCGCACATGGCGCATATCGGCTGCCCCGTTCTGGGCGACGAAAAGTACGGCGACGGGGAGCTGAACAAAAAATACGGCGCGCGCCGCCAGCGCCTCGTTTCAAAGTCGCTTACGCTTGAGTGCGGCGGCATACTTTCATACTTAAGCGGAAAAACATTTGAAAGCGCCTTCGTGCCGGAGCCGTAAAATATCGTTCGTTGAGGTATATGTGCGGGGCAATTTAAAAATTCCCCGCCGCCGCTAGTAAAATTACAGGGGAGAAAAGCGATGATATATCTTTCGTCGTTCAGGTTTCCGTCATGGGACAGCGAATACAGTTTCCGCCTGAACGAAGTCAAGCGCACGTGTTACAATACCATGTATCCCTTCTTCGTGCTCTCGCGCCGCGCCCTCAGGGAACTGAACTTTACCGACGTGACCATTCTGTACGGAGGAAACGGCTCGGGCAAGACTACGGCTCTGAACGTCATTGCCGAAAAACTCGGCCTCGCGCGCACCGCGCTCTACAACCGCTCGTCCTTCTTCGGCGACTATTTAAAGATGTGCTTCTCTTCAAAGGAGCGCGATATCCCTTCGCACAGCGCCGTGATAACGAGCGACGACGTGTTTTCGTATATGCTTGATATCCGCGCAGTCAATGAGGGGGTGGATATCCGCCGCGAGGAACTGTTCGATGAGTATAACAGGCGTAAGCGCGAACTTTCAGCCGTACGCTCGCTCGAGGATTTCGACAGATTAAAGGATATAGTCGACGCGCGCAGACTCACGCAGTCGAAGTTTGTTAAGGGCAGGCTGGGTGATAATATAAAGGAGCAGTCCAACGGAGAGAGCGCGTATTTCTATTTTACTCAAAGAGTGAAGGGCGGCGGTCTCTATCTTCTGGACGAACCTGAAAACAGTCTTGCGCCCGACCTGCAGCTAAAGTTATGCGATTTTTTGTTTGAAAGCGTGCGTTTTTTTGGTTGTCAGCTGGTGATCGCCACACATTCGCCCTTCATTCTGTCCATGCGAGGGGCGCGCATATACGATCTGGACGACGACCCCGTGAGTATAAAAAAGTGGACGGAGCTTAGGAACGTGCGCGCCTATTACGATTTTTTCAAGGCGCACGGCAAGGAGTTTGAAGAGTAAAAAGTCTGCTGCATATGCCGTTATTTGCGGCATATGCGGCGGGTAATTGTAAATTTTTTATTGCAAAATTTATAAGGAGCGCCGCCCGCACAAGCATTGTGCGGGCGGCGTCATAATATTTTTTAAATTGCATTGTTGAATTTGCGTGAACAAATTCAAAATAATTTACGTCGAAACGGGACAAGGGAGAATTTACTTCACCCGCTAAGTTCCGTTATGACCTCGCTTTAAACCTCACGGCAAAGATTTTGCCGCAGGCAAAAGATTTGCGCGAACTAAAATAAATAATGTCGCAAGGAGGGGCCTCGCCGCCATTAAAGTAGTGGCATGGCGCATCTGCCGTTTCCCCTCGGGAGCCTCGGCGGAGCAGCGCTTCGCTCGCACGGCCAGAGCTGAATTTTTGTGAACAATGTCACTCCCTCTCGTCCATCGGAATATATTTCTGATCTGACTTTACGCAGTGGTAGGAAGGACGAATTATGCGGTTGCCGTTGATGAGCTCCTCCATGCGGTGCGCGCTCCAGCCGCCCACTCTCGATATCGCAAACAGCGGCGTATACAGGTCGGCGGGAAGGTTGAGCATGGAATATACAAACCCGGAATAGAGGTCGACGTTGGCGCATACCGGCTTGGAGAGTTTGTGCTGCTCGTTTATAAGCTGCTTTGCCGCATTTTCCACAGTTTCGTAGAGGTGATATTCCTCTTCCTTACCCTTCTCAACGGCAAGTTTTTCTGCGTACAGTTTGAGTATCTCTGCCCTCGGGTCAGAGAGCGTGTATACGGCGTGTCCCATTCCGTATACAAGGCCCGCGTGGTCAAATACTTCCTTCTTTAATATTTTGTCGATATAGTCGGTGACGTTTTTCTCCGACCAGTCGTGCACGTTTTCCTTTATGTTCTGCATCATCTGCATTACCTTTACGTTGGCGCCGCCGTGCTTGGGCCCCTTCAATGAGCCGAGAGAGGCCGCCATGGAGGAGTATGTATCGGTGCCTGAAGAGGTGACTACGTGCGTGGTGAAGGTAGAGTTGTTGCCGCCGCCGTGGTCGGCGTGCAGTATGAGCGAAATATCCAGCACCTTGGCTTCAAGATCGGTAAATTCGCTGTCTTTGCGCAGTATATGCAGAATGTTCTGCGCCGTTGAATATTCCGGCTTGGGTTTGTGAATGATGAGCGAGCCGTCGTTTGTGTTGTAGTAACGGTATGCCCTGTAGGAATAGATGGCGAGCATAGGGAACTGCGCAATGAGCTGAATACACTGGCGCAGCACGTTGGCAATGTTCACGTTGTCCGGGTCGGGATCATAGCTGTAGAGGTTCAGAACGCAGCGCGCCAGCATGTTCATCATGTCTTTAGAAGGCGACTTCATGATTATGTCGCGCACAAAGTTGCGCGGCAGTACGCGGAATTCCGAAAGCATTTCACAAAAATCTTCAAATTCCGTTCTGTTCGGCAATTTTCCGAACAGCAGAAGATAAACCGTCTCTTCAAAACCGAACCTGTTCTCTGCTATGCAGTTTTTTACGAGGTCCTTTACGTTGTACCCCTGGTAGCACAGAATTCCGGGGATCTCCGTCCTCTTTCCGTTTTCTTCCTTCCACGAAGTGACTTCGGAAATTTCGGTGAGCCCGCACAGAACGCCCTTGCCGTTGCTCTCCCTGAGTCCGCGCTTCACGTCGTACTTTGTGTAAAGAGCGGGGTCTATCCTGTTGGAGAGAGCGCTCTTTTCGGCGAGCTCGGATATCATGTATGAATATTTGACTAAGAGGTTGGCTTCATTAAAATCCAAAATTATCAGCTCCCATGCATAAATTTGCGGTAATTTTATCAATTGTACCATAAATTGGCCGGCTTGTCAAATGTATGTTTTGCAATGCCGCCGTTTCGCTTTAATTAAATAAAGCATCCCTTCCCTGATCTGTTTCGGCCGGTTGCGGATATGCTCCCGGCATGCCGCGTTAATATGCGCATAAAATTGCGTTATGCGCGTTTCTATGGCGTGTTCGGTGGTTATAAATAACTATATGAATCAATAGCGGCGCGCGGCGCATGCGCCCTGCCCGCATTAAGGAGAGTTCCATCATCATGCAACAGGTAAAACTTATATCTGCCGACGGCAAATTGCTGGTTGCCCTCTCGGGCGAGATAGATTCGGCAACGGTTGACGATTTTTATGCCCAGGTGAACGCCATATATGTGCACGACAAGAAGGATATAGTGTTCGACTGTTCGGCACTCACCTTTATCGACAGCACCACGCTTGGCACCTTCGTAAAGATTTTCAAGCATCTGAAAGAGGACGGGCATACATTCATTCTGCGCAATGTTCAGCCGCGCATAAAAAAGCTCTTCCAGATCTGCGCGCTCGATACCATTATGGAGATAGACTGATGAAAGATTTATCGGTTAAATTCGATCTCGAAAACAGCGAGTTCTATACGGCCTTGAGGCTGGTGGCGGGGGCTTTCTGCACCATTGCCGAAAAGGACATCGACGCCGCCGAAGATTTTAAGGTGTGCGTAACGGAGAGCGCCATAATACTCAAAAACTGCGGCTTTAAAACGCTGAATGCCGTATTCAATGCGCAAGGCGGCGTAAAGGCCGTGCTTACGGGCGAGGGGGGAAGCCCCGCCGAGGCCGAAAATGACTTGTCTCTCGCGCTCATCGGCGCGCTCGTTGAGAAGTGCGGCATAGACAGAGAGGGCGGCGTTATACGCTCTGTCACGCTTGAATTATGATGACGAACGAACAGGCAAGCGAGCTGTTCAAGGAGTACCGCAGGACGGGCGACAAGAATATCCGCAACAAGCTCGTTGAAAATTACATGTATATAGCCGAGATCCTCGCCAAAAAGTTTGCGGGCAGGGGGGTGGAGTACGACGACCTTTTGCAGGTCGCCTCCGAGGCCCTCATTCTCGGCGTGGAAAAATTCGACCCGTCGCTCGGCAACCAGTTCACTACATACGTCACGCCGACGATAACGGGCATGATAAAAAACTATTTCCGCGACTATTCGCGTTCGGTGCGCCTGCCGCGCAGAATTTATACTCTGGGCGCGAAAATAAAGAGCGAAACAAACGAATACTATAAAAAGTACGGCGTGAAGCCGACGGTAAAACAGCTCTCCGAAAAGCTCGGAGAGAGCGAAGAGGCGATAATGGAGGCAATGGAGAGCCGCCATCCGATGAGCCTCGACGGCACGGTGACGAGCGAGGACGGCGACGGCCTTTTGTATGACGTAATACCCGACCCGGTAGATTCTTTTGAAAAGTTTGACGACGCGCAGTCTTTGAAGGATGAAATCAAAAAGCTTACGCCCACCGAACAGAAGGTGGTGGCTCTAAGATTCGTGCAGGGGAAGTCGCAGTCGGAAGTCGGCAGGATATTGGGCGTCAGTCAGATGTTCGTCTCGCGCGCGGAGCGCAAGATAGTTGAAAAGCTCAAGGAAGCGTTATTGCAATGATTACTTTCAAGGTGGACAATTTAAAGAATATGAACGATTGCCTTAAGCCCTTTCTGGACTTTTTGCTGCGTTCCGGCGTTACGGATGACGACGTATTCGACAGCCGCCTTGTATCGTGCGAACTTATAACAAACGTCATCCGCCACCTGGGTGAGACCGCCAGTTTTGAAGGCGCCGTAAACGCCGAAAATATCGTTATATCCGTATCGTCGGAGAGTACCGACGGGAAAAAGATATGCGCGGCGCTTCCCGACGTGTTTGCCGAAAGCGGCAGAGGGCTTTATATAGTCAAGGCCATATGCTGCGGCAACGTGGAATCGGACGGCTGCTCGGTGAAGGTGTACATCAAACGGCATGTAAAGGACGAAAAGAAGTCTTAAGCGGCCTTGTGCAAATGCGGGGCTTTAGCACCGGCGTATATTCACATTTTTAAAAATAATTTAAAATTAAATTAAAAATTAAATTGAATTAAAAATAAATAAATATAACGGAGCGGCTGGCGCATTTAGCGCCAGCCGCATTTTGCGCCCGCCGCATTTACGTGTGAAAAGCAGGGCTCCGCGGTTTGCAGAGCCCTGCTTTTCTGGTTTTAAATTGAATAATTCTTTAATTAATTTTATTGGAATTATTTGTTTATTAATTCCTGGTATATCTTGCTCATGAGTCCGTCGGAAATCATCGAGCGGTATTTGCCGAGATAGAGGAATATAGCGTTGAAAAATTCGCGGTTGTCACCGCCCACGACATATTCCGGGAGTTCGGGACAGGGCCCCTTTTGTCTGTCGAGGAAGGTCTTTCCGAATTCTATCTTTTCGCTTTCTTCAAGTTTTGCGATAAACTCGTCGCTCGGGCCGCGGTAAACTTCTTTTGGTGCATAAACAATTTCTCCGCCAGTCGTTGCGGCGGGGAGCGTCTGAACAGAAACGGGCGCGGGAGCAGGAGCAGTCGCGGGAGCGGGGGTGGGCGCGGGCGTCGTATACGCGGGTGCGGTGTACGCAAACTGCTGCACGGGCACCGGTGCGTTAACAGGTTCTACCTTGCGCTCTTTGCCGCTCTTTCTGTACAGGCCGCACCTTATGGAAGAGAGTATCACCTGAACGAGCGCGGCTAAAAAGATGATGCCGATGAGCAGTCCGGGTGAAAGATCCTGCACATTGAGTACGAACAGCATCACGATCCCTATGACAAGCAGAACGAGTTCAGCTCCATACCTCACTATGCCGAAGATTATGCCGCCCTTAGTCGTATTTGCGCTCAGTTCTATTAAATCTATTGCAAAATTTACTATAACGAGCAGTGCAAGCACGGCGATTACAGTGCCTGTGAACATGTTTGCCGCTGTCCTGCCGAAGAAAGTCAAGCCCTGAGAGAAGAAATTGCTCAGAACAGTGATGGCGTCGACGTCGTTATAGTACCCGACGTACAGATTGCCGCCGAAAACATCCGTTCTGGTAAAGTTGAATATGGCAGGTATATCCAGAAGACAGAATACGGCTATCGCACCCAAAAGCGCCATTGCCAGTTTCATGATTCCCGAGCGTCCCTTGTACGCTATCGACTGCACGATGAGCATCAATGCGGCGCCGCCTAAAGCTATGCCGATTACACCGTAATCCCATGTGAATCCGGTCCCGCCGTCTGCTTTGAAGCGGCTGTAAGCGATCAGCTGGGCATACAGGTATGCAAACAGCACGAGTACTGCCGCAACTTCTACGATGTATGCGCACACGCGCGCCGTCTTTTTCTTGGAACCCGAAGCCAGCACGGGAATCAGCATTATCACTCCGACTGCGGCTACAACAGCATACAGGGCAACTAAAACGGGAATAAGGTCGAACGTTGTCTGCCCGTAACTGATCAGAAATTCGCGCTTAAGCTCGTTGCCGACGGAACTTCCCGAAAGTCCGACCGCCTTGCAGAACGCGTCGGGCAGAGCCATAAAGAGCAGTTCGTTTTCGTTATATACAGGGAGGAACAGCCCTAAAAGCAGGCACACGAGCGCTATGCAGTACGTTATAACGGCCGCATATTTCTTGCTTGTTTTTTTCGTACTCATAAACTATCTCCGTCAATGGTTGGTTAAGGTCTAACCTGTGTATGTATCTTTTAAATAATGGAATTTTGGGCATGATCGCGGTCGCATACGGCGCGAAAGGACAATTACGCCCATTCTCTGCCACTTATTTTAATACAAAAATGCTACCGTGTCAAGAGCAGAGCAGATATTGCAGTTCAAAATATATTGCATGCTGCCCGTATAATATGGCCGAAAAATACGCAGCTTAGTCGGCCTGTTAAATAAAACCGGAAAAATATTTGCTGCAATCATTTTATCGTCAGGCTTTCCGTTGGGCACGGGCCTGTTTAAAGGTCTGCGATCTTGAAACCGTGTGCTTCCGGCCGGACGCACACGGCCGGGAGTCTGTGCCGGTAAACATGTATATGTATCAAAAATATACAAAAAGTTCACCGCGTTTTCAATACTTTTTCGCGCCTTTTTCGCGCCAAAAGTTGCCTGGCGCAGTTTTTCATAGTATAATTAATATGCAGGAGGCGTAAAATGGAAGAAGAATATCATACTAACGGCGTGCCGCAGCATGCGGACGGACCGGACAGAGCGCTCCTTGGTTCCGCTTTGAGAGATACCGTTGCCGGACTCGATGAAAAACAGGTGGAAGCTATTGCCGCGTTATGCAATCTGAAGGGCCTCAGAAGAGTGTTCGGCGACGCCGAACTTATGCGTACCGCAGAGTGTTTTATCGATTGCAGTCTGAATATTTCGGCGGCGGCGCGTTCGCTGTATATGCACAGAAATACCATGATGTATCGTCTCGATAAAATAAAACGCGTGACAGGGCTCGATATCCGTCTGTTCGATGAAGCTTTGGCTTTCAGACTGTTGTACTACGTATATGCTCGCGGCGGCAAAAAATGAAAAATTCCAAGACTAAAAAAATTGCCGTAACGGTTGCGGCGGTTATAGGCGCGGCGGCTGTGCTGGTCCTCGCCTTTTTTGCCGGGTACGTCGTGCGCGATGCCGTGAGCGGGGACGCGGCCGACTGGGTGCTCAGCATAATTGAAAAATATTATTATCAGGATATCGATTCATCCGAGGCTGACAATATTGCCGCCGACGCGATAGTTGACAAGTATCTTGATATTTACTCGGAATACTATACCGCGGAGGAATACAGGGCGCTGCAGGCGAGCAACGGCGGTTCTTCCAGCGGAGTAGGGATATCCTATGCGTATATTCCCGGCACGGGCGTCACCGTTATCGGTACCACGGGCAACTCACCGTCGTTCAGGGCAGGCTTGCGCTCAGGCGACGTGATATTATATGCTGAAAAGGAAGGGGAGCGAACATATTTCAATTCTTCTTCAGATTTCTCTGCCTTTATTTCGGAGCTTGACGCCGGAGAGGACGCAACGTACTTCACGGCCTCGGGAGAAACGTTTACCTTTGCCAAGGAAGCGTATTCGGTGAGCTATGTGCTGCTCGCCACCAACGACGGCGCATGGACGTTTACCTTTGACGATGAAAACAATATGAGCATGGTCGAGAGCGAGGGCGATGAGATAGATTATCTGCCCGACGGCTGTGCGTATATATATCTTTCGCAGTTCTACGGCAAGGCGGTAGAACAGTTTGAAATGGCGGCTGCAAAGATGAATGAGCTCGGCTGCACGTCGCTCATTCTCGATTTGAGGAACGACGGCGGCGGTTATGTTTCGGTAATGCAGGGTATTTCCGGCTGCTTTGAAGCGAGCGCGGGGCAGCTTGCCATGAAGGCGCGCTCCGGAAATGGTTCGGTTGTGGAGTATATGGCGGGCACTGCCGACGAGGAGAGCATCCTCTCTGCCGATACCGAGGTTTATGTGCTTGCAAACGGCAACACTGCCAGCGCCTCGGAGGCGCTCATAGGCGTGCTCATAAGTTATGAGATCGCCGGCTATGAAGATATATACGTCTCCGAGTATTCCGAGGAGTATCTCTCGGCGTTCGGCGTTACGGCCGAGTCGGTGAAGAGCGGCCGCACTTACGGTAAGGGCATAATGCAGAGCACCTATAAAAATCCGCTCACCCAGGATGCATTGAAACTGACCACCCACCAGATTTACTGGCCCGACGGACATACGATACACGACGTGGGATTGTCTGCCAATGACGGCTGCCACACCGTTGATGCGCCCGCTCCTTTGAGCGGCGACGGGGAAGAGCTCCGCCTTGCGGTACAGGCGATATTCGGATAACGCCTGGCTTACCGCTTCATTTGGTCATATTGTCTGCAAAAGCCTTCTTTATGGTCGGGGCGCGGCGCAAATTTGCGCCGCGCCCCGACTGAATTTATTCAGGGAACATTCTGTTTAAATGCGCCAAGGCACCGCGCTTATTGCGGGCTGCGCATTTTTTTTATGCGCCTCGCTTTAAACAGTACGCAGACGGAGTATCCGTTCCGGGTCTTGGTGACGTCGATGTCGGTTCCGTCATCCCGCTCGAAGTATTCGTCGATCACCCTGTTCAGGTCACGCTTTAAAAGCTCGCGTTCGGCGGAACTCATCGCTTCCCGTTCGAGTTCAAATGCCGCGTTGGATTTTGCCTTCATACTTTTTCTCTAAGCCTCCTGCGGAAATATCCGCCTGCGCCCGTGTATCCCGCCTCGATATGCGGCAGTTTTACGTTTTTTCCCTTCAGACGCGCCGCGATAATTTTAAAATATCTCATGCTGTACGCACGCCATTGTCCCAAAGTCAGGTCAAGGTCTTCCGGTACCGCGGCAAGCAGCGGCGCATTCAGCATCCTTGCTATATCTTCGGGATAGCCCGTCTTGCCCGAAAGGATCAGCCCGCCGTTCGCTTTGTTTATGATAACTCCGCCTATATGCATGCCGCCGTCTCTGAGGGCGGCTATCTTTGCGTCGGCAGCTTTCACGGAGGGGGTATACGGTTCCGTCACGATAACGGCCTGTCCGCAGGCGGCGCGCGCGGCATTGTCGCACAGAACAAAATCGAACAGCCCTGCAACTTCGGAAACAGCTGAAAGTACGGCTTTTTCATCGGAGCAGTTCAGCGTGGGCATTATGTACAAATTTTTATATTTGGGATGTTGGACTACGGTCTGCTTAGCCCTACAAATGCCGTTTTTGTAGTCTTCTGCCGTGAATACCTGCATGCCGCCGCACCCGCATACGTTCAGTGCGCAGGCGCTCAGATTATCGCCGTCGACGATGAGCGTGCGCTCACCGCTGTCTGACAGCGCGAACGCCGTTCCCGCCGCAACGGTCGTCGCTCCCGCCCCGCCTTTTGAAGAGGTAAAAAAAATTTTTTTTGCCAATCTGCTTCCTCCGTATTGTTTTTTTGTTGATTATAACTTGCCGGGGCTCCTTTATTTTAAAAATTAATGTCGAATATTGTAATGTATGCTCGCAAGCTTTGTAATACTTTATTATTACAAGTTATCATATTTATTTGACAAAGTAATGCTGCGTATATATAATGTTGAAGTGCGTTCATGCAGAGCGTGCTTTTTTATGCATGAAATTCAACGCCCGCGGCTGTGAAATTTTATCGGTCCGCTAAGTCAAAAGGTAAAACATGGTACGGTTAAGAAAAAGTAAAAACAAATTAAAGATAATTCTCTGCTGCATACTCGGCTTTATTGTGGCCGTGGGCGGCATTGTAGGTATCCTCGTGCTTGTTCCGCTGATGGAAGGCGAGAAAGAGCCTCCCGTCGTGGACAGCGCCGTCAATGAAAAGAACGACCCGGGCGACATGACGTACGAACAGCATGCGGCCTCCGGCGACGACGGATACCGTACGCTCACATACCTTGCATACGTTCTCTCCGAGCAGCCTTATTATCACTCGGAGTCTGTGACTGTGTCGGTGGCGCCCTTCAATATGACACAGTATACCAAATCGTTCAAAGATTACAGCGACGGCATAATGATCTCGTCTGACCTGACGTACGGCATAAAGAACGCCGGCACGCAGGCGGCGTTCGTGCCCGGCGGCAACGAAGAGGGCAGGGGTGCGGGCGTGTATATGCGTACTTCTTCCGGAAGCGTGAACGCAGACAGCACGGGAACAAGCGTTTCCTGGAATGACGACGTAGTGTATTACGACAGGGAGAGCTATCTCTACGCTTACGGCGAATACTCCACCGAGATGACGGTGTATCTGCTCACGGAAGAGACTATAACTTCCTGGGATCCGGCAACCGACAACGGCGACGGCACCTATACGCAGACGTTCTATCTCGACGCGGAAAAGGCGTGCTACTATTATCAGTACGCCATGAAGACGCGCGGCGGGCTTCTTACTTTGCCCGTTTTCGAGAGTATCTCGATGGAAGTCACATTCGATAACAACTATCGCGTTTTGCAGATAGACGTGGTGGAAAACTCACGCATAAACCCGTTTACGTGGATGGACAGCACGTCTACGACCACCACGTCATATACCTACGGGGAGGAAAATTTCGACCGGCCTCATTACGATTATTATGCCGGCTACTTTGAACAGTATGTAGGCAACCTCGGGTCTGAAGACGGCGATGACGACGAACTCACTCCGCTCGATCTCCTTATGAACGCCTTTGCAGGCGTGCTGAACGGAGAGGGGCAGCAGTTCGACGCCGTAGTCATGGCGGGAGGTAAAACCTATTATGGCAGGGTTTATCTCAGCTTGGATATAAACGGAATAAGCTCGGGGGATATCCTCGGTTCAATTGATGCGCGCATAGCGCTCTCTGAAGACGAGAACATAGATGAGCAGGATCTCTACATATCGTTTGCTGACGGCGATATACGGGCCTATTACAGTTCGGATTTCGCGCTCTCTGCCGACGTAAACGAGTTCTCCGATATCGTATCTCAGTTTGAAAGCTGGGTGCAGGGGCTTTCCGGTGACGGCACGGCTGCGGCCGACGAAGGCGGCAGCGCAGACGAAGGGGGATTTTCACTCGACGAGCTGTTGCAGCAGTTCACGAACGGTACGACGGAGGAATATGACGGCGGACTTACATACACTGCATCTCTCGAAATCTCGGGCATTTCGCTCGACGCCGTTTTCGATTTCTCCAAACAGGACGGCGGAGATGCGGCGACTTATTCGCTCAATACCGCGCAGATAGGCGGCATAGCTTACAACGGTTCTCCCGTAGAGCTCTCGCTGGCGCTCGAGCCCTCTGCAGGCGAAATAATTTCGCACGAGGAGTCGGAAACTCCATTCGACCTCTCGGTTGCGGCGCAGAATCTCTATGAACTTTTAAATTCCGATGCGATAGGGGTGGAAATTTCGCTCGGCGGAGAAAAGCTTGCCGACTTCCTCTCATCTCTCGGCATTGCCGATCTCGGCGCAAGCCTCGACGATTTGTCGCTGCAGATATCCGGCGCGGTTGATATAAACGGCATAACCGTGGCCGCGTCATTCACTCTTTCCGACATCAATGCCGGCAGGACCGTTCTGGCGGCGGACGTGTACTATGTATATAATGATGGGTCGGGCGAATACGGCACGGCATATCTTAATATTTCAAATATTCTGGGTGCAGAGACCTCTGCAAAAGTTTACTGCGATATAGCTGAACTCGCTGCTACCATACAAACTCTTATCGACAGGCTCTCATCCGGAGACGTAGCCGAGGGCGTTTCGGAAGGCTCGGAGGGCGTAGTCAGCGCCGCCGACGGTTCCGACATAGTTTCGCTCATAAACGGCATTTTGGGCCTCGACCTCGGCGCTGTGGTCAAAGAGGTGAATGCAGGCGCTGCCGTGATAGGCGCTACCGTGGATCTGGATTCCGTGTTCGCCCTTCTCGGAGCAGATGTTTCGCTCGGCGATATAACGCTGGAATATCATCTCGGCGATTTCGACCGCGAAGATTATAATAATGCGGGAGGCTGGCTGTACGGCAGTATCCCTTCGCTCGGGGCGGAGGCATATATATACGGCAGCAACGCGGCGGTCGACGGGATAGAAAAAGACGATTATCTGGATCTTGACGAATTGATCGGTTCGGTTGGCGGCATCATAGACAGCGCCGTGGTAGAGATAAACCTGGAAATAAGCGGCGAAGCGCTTGCGGACGTGCTTGCGTCTAACGGGATCGTCGATCTCGGAG
>DVHB01000005.1 GCA_018712405.1 Candidatus Coproplasma stercoripullorum | reverse complement strand
GGCCGCGCGCAAAAGCGCGCGGCCGCCATATGTTTTTTGCATTATAAAATTTCAGCGCGAATACCGTGCCTCAATTATTTTAGCGGGCTTTGTCAGGCGTTTTTAACGAGTTCAACAACTTCCCTCGTCTTTGCTTCGATCTCTTCGGGCGTGCCCTTCATCATCCAGCTGCCGCCGCAGGCGATTATCTTGTCGTAGGAGAGATATTCAAGTATATTTTCCGCCGAGACGCCGCCCGTGGGCATTATCTGAAGGTAAGGGAATGCCGCGCAAATTGCCTTTATGGTCTTGAGTCCGCCGTAGTTCGAGGCGGGGAAGAATTTAAGCGTGGTAAGGCCCTTCGCAATGGCCGCCATGGCCTCGGTGGGGGTAACTATACCGGGCAGATAGAGCATGTTGTGCTCTGCGCAGCAGTCGGCAACTTCGGGCGAAAAGCCGGGCGATACGATGAATTTGGCGCCCGCGACTATGGCCTGTTCGCACTGGTTCCTGTTGATAACGGTGCCTGCTCCCACAAGCATCTCGGGGAAGTTGTCCACCGTCAGCTTAATGGCTTCGGCGGCGCATGCGGTGCGGAATGTTATTTCGGCGCAGGGCAGGCCGCCCTTGACGAGCGCCGTCATCTTGGGCAGTACTTCGTCGATAGAGTTGAACACTACCACGGGCACTACTTTTGTTTCTTTAATTTTTTCTATCATCTGCTGTTCTGTCATAATTATAACCTCCGTTAATGCAGATTTTTACATTTTAATAAGAAGCTTCGGGGCTGTGCCCCGATTATAGCTTCGTTAATATTTTAACACATACTTTTGCCGATTGCAATAGCTGGCGGAAATTTTTGCAAATGTTCTTATACCGTTATCTTCGGACCGCACAGGCGCGGGGTTTTCGCCCCGACGGGCAGTTTCGGTTATTTGTAAAAAAAATTTTACAAATTTTTACTCGTGTGCCATTTTTGTCCGCTTTTCCCGCAGATTTGCGCCAAAGAACGCAAAATGAAGTGTTTTTTGGGCTTTCGGCACAATTTGCGATAAATTTCATGCGCCATTTTGCCTTTTATTTTTTTAAACGGCTGTTGACAGCCTAACTTTATCGTGGTAAAATAAGAATGCTTAAAAAGTTAAGTGCGGACCGCGTCGTATTCCGGTTGCGGCAGCGGCGGTCCGTTTGCGGAATATTTTTTGGTGTAAAAAAATCAAAAGGAGGCAAAAATGTTTACAACCAGAAGAAAAGGCATAATAGCGATACTCTGCGCGGTTTTTGCAGCGGCGCTTATTGCTTGCGCAATAAGCTTGGCGCCGTCCGCTTCGCGCACGGCGCCTGTGTATGCCGCGGAAGGAGATTTACAGGTTACTCAAATAGTTGATTCTAATGATTCTTCCACAACATATGCAACAGTTGAAAAAGCTGTTGCCGCAGGCATTAAGTTTATCATTGATACGGATGAACCGGGTGTATATAACGGCTATACGTCTTTGTGTGATGCAATGTGGAATGATTTTAAGGCAAACGACACTCTCATTTTGTTGCAGGATTGCGAAACAGCCTACATACAACTTCATAACGGTTCAACCATCGATCTTAACGACCATGATCTGACTTATACAGGTACGTCGACAATTATTTTTAGCGGAAGCGGCAAAGAAGCAACTATAACTGATACTTCGGTATCCGGTTCAGAGCGCGGCGGCACTCTTAATATCACCGGTGAAAGGGACGGGGCTAAAAGCGTATTTGAAATTGGTGCAACGCTTAATGTAAGCAATATTAATATTGATTCAACAGGTTGCGTTTTTTACCCTCGTGGAAGCACGGCAAAGCTTAATATAACCAACTGCGATATAACTACGAGCGGCGTATTTTGCGTTTCTACAAATGCCGGGAGTCAAGCGAATTACGGCGTAACTATAAATATAGCCGGCTCATCTCTTACGGCGGCTGCCGAAGACTATGATGACTGTGCGGTTATGATGAACGTAAGCGGCTTGCTGAATATTGAAAATAGCGTTATTACCGGCGACAGGCAGGGTTTATTTGTTCGTGCAGGTGATGCGACTGTTGTCGGCAGTAAAATAATTGTAACCGGAAAGTGGGCTGAGGGTAAAGGCGAAGGAGCCGACCAATATTATGACGGTGAAGCTTGGCAGAGTGGCAACGAGGCCCCTACTGCCGCGTTCGTTATAGGCAACAGGAACGGGACGTATTTTGCTGACGCCAACGTAAGCATTGATAATAGCACAATTTCCGCCCCCGAAGGTGCGACCGCCATATATGTGGATGCAACAACTGCATCGCAGGGTACTTCAGAAGAAAGCTATTCCAGCAATGTCAATATTACCGGATCTAAAACCGTTGTTGACGGCGATATCGTAAACAATACGACGGGTGCCGGCAGTAAGAGTATTGATATAGCCGTACTCGGAGGCACATTTACGGCAGATGTTGAAGCTTATATCCCTGGAGATACAATTCTTACCCAAGATGACAGTGGCAAAATTGTAGAGGACGAAGAAAAGGCGGAAAGCGCTGTAGCTGAAGTAGACGGGGTTAAATACACATCGTTTGAAAGTGCGATCGACGCGGCCGCCGACGGCGACATTGTTACGCTGTTGGGAAACGTTGACATTACTGAAGCTATCTCATATGATGGGAGAAGTATTGGACTTTGTATCAATAAATCGCTCACTATAAACGGCAACGGCTATTCCATTACTAATGCAAGTGATACTATTCAAAGATTTATTTGGGTAATTAATGAAAATTCTGCTAATACTGAAGCAGATATCGATGATGTCGTTGTTACATTTAATAACGTTAATATTGTCAATAGCAGGTTGAGCGGAGCTCGTGCTATTGAAACCCGTAGCGGTGATATTACATTAAATCTTATTGGTAGTACTGTTGATACTTCTGCTGCTCCGGAAGGAAACGCACAGGTGATTACAATAGGCGGAAGCGGCAGCGATATTGAGATAAATATTGATAACAGTATTGTAAAAGCAAACTCCAAGGGCTATGCTCTTATTTCTTTCAATCCTGCAGTTATCAATATTTCCAACAATAGTGAGCTGTCGGGCTTTGCTGCACTTTATCTGAAAGGTCCGGATAGTTCACTTGGTTCATTTGGTTCAGAAATAACTGTGACCGATTCTGTTTTGTCGAGCAATGGTTTAAGTGGTGCTACTAACACTTTCGGCACTATTGTATTTGAACAGGGAGGTACTGAATTAACTATTGTTGATTCACAAATTATTGCCGCTACTGAAGCCGAAGATGCGGAACAAGCGGTTATATTATTTAGTACAGGTTATTATATTGGAGACGATACAAATAACATTTCTATTACAGGGACGGATATAGTTGTTGAAGGAAATAATGCCACCTTTGTTCTTGAAAATAATAATGTTGACAATGAAACATTGATTGGCGCGGGCTCTACTATAAATACTTCTGTAAGTGAGGAGTACATAGCCGAGGGTTCAGTATTCTATCCTGCCGAAGACGGCACATACAAGGTAGTCACGGAAGAAGAGTTTGAAACTGTCACGGATAACGCCGGCGTTGCCCTTATGAACGGCGTGGTCTATGATTCGCTTGCAGACGCTGTTGATGCTGCTCCTACAGACGGTACGCAGGTAACTATCACGCTTATCGATACCGATGGCGACGGCATAGTTACGGGTTCGGGCGTTAAGGTCGTGGAAGGTAAAAATATCGTCATTGATTTTGACGGCCTTACATATGACGTTACAAATCCTACTGTCGGTTCTCCCGGTACGGAAACAAACGGCTTCCAGCTTTTAAAAGGCTCTACCGTTAAAATGATGAACGGTACGTTAGTATCCGATACGGCAAAGATCCTCATACAGAACTATTGCGACCTCACCATTGACGATATGACGCTTGATATGTCCGACTGTGGGCAGGTTCAGTATGTTATATCCAATAACTCCGGCAACACCGTTATAACGGGCGATACGACTATAGTTGCCGCGCCAAACCAGGTTGCATTTGATATTTATTATTGGCCCGGTAACGGATATACCGACGGCGTAAGCGTAACGTTTGACGAGAATTTCACCGGTACTGTCACGGGTACGGTTCAGTACGGCACAGATTCTACCGGTGCAACTGAAGATAACTGGCAGACAAATAAGGCAAATCTCGCCATTGAAAACGGCACGTTTGATATCACGTTTGACGTCTACTCCGGAGAGGAGACAGAGGCAGCTATAACCATTTCGGGCGGTAAATTTACCACAAAGTTCAGTGACAGTTACCTTGCAGACGGTTATGCTCTCAGTGAGTATAACGGATACTATATCCCCGTATCCTCTTCCACCGACGGCACGCTGCTCGAGGAGATAGCGCAGCTCAGGCAGGAGATAGACGAAGCGATAGCCGCCATAAACGGCGGGCTTGAGGGAGGCGATGCGGCAACGCTTGCCGATGCTGTGGCTGCGCTCATCGGTAAAATGAACGAGCTTGAAGACAAGATAGCCGAGCTTGACGAAAATATGGTGACTGACGCCGATCTGCAGGCGATGAAAGACACCATAACTACTGCGTACAATGCCGCGGTGACGCGTGTGAAGGCAGAACTGAAAGCAGAGATAAACCGCCTTGGCGAAGCGATAGCCGATTTGGGCGACGTAAAGGGACAGCTCGACGAGCTGAAAGCGGCGTACGAGGCGGCAGACGCCCTGCTTAGTGCAGAAATCGACGGCGTCAGCGCAGATCTTGCCGAACTTGAGAGTGCATATCAGGCGGCAGACGAGGCGCTGTTGAAGGTTATAACTAACCTGCGTACGGAGTTGAGCGAGGATATATACGAGCTTCGCACTGCTATAGAAGAAATGGGCGACGTGAACGGACAGCTCGATGAGCTGAAAGCGGCGTACGAGGCGGCAGACGCCCTGCTTAACGCAGATATTGACAGCGTAAGCGCAGCGCTTGCCGAGCTTGAGAGCACATACAAGGCGGCCGACGACGCAATTTGGAATGCGATATATGCATTGCGCGATGCAGACAGCGGCATGACTACGGCGCTGTGGGTAATAGGCGTGATAGCCGTGCTTGCCCTCTGCGCGGGCGTTGCGGGTGTTGCATTCGCAATAGTGCGTACAAAGCGCTCCTGAAAGTCCGGTATGCGAAAAGACGGGATTGTGTGACTGAGACGGTATCCTCTCAGGCGATTGCATAAATCGGTTGCTCTTCATTTTTTATCGGTACTTTCAATTTTAAACCGATTTTTCCCTCTATATAAGGGAATATCAATAAAAACATACGGGTGCATAGCGCAAACCTTGTCAGGGCGTCGCAGGCAGCAAAAGCTGCCTGCGACGTTGCCGTTTTCCGGCTTTAAGATTTGTTCCGGGTATGAATTTATGCCATATAACGGACGATGCAGTTTTTGCCTGATTAAGGCCAGTTCTTGCCATAATCGGCGCATTTTTTTGTTGAAGTATTGAAAACCGACGGCTTTTGCGTTATACTCTATTGTAAACAAGATAATATGTTACGGAGAAGATTATGTTCAGGATCGCAATTGTTGAGGACGACGGAGAACAGGCGGCAAGTTTCAGCGACTACGCGAAAAAGTATTTTGGCGAAATCAAACAGCCCTATTCCGTCGAGCTTTTTTCCGACGGAATGGGCTTTATCAGCGATTACAGAGGCGGGTACGACCTTGTGCTGATGGATATAGCCATGCCGCATATGAACGGCATGGAGGCGGCGCGCAGATTGCGTGGGATAGACCATACCGTCTGCCTGATCTTTGTCACCACTCTCGCTCAGTACGCCATAAAGGGATACGAGGTCAACGCATTCGACTTTTTGGTCAAGCCGGTAAACTACAAGCTGTTCTGTTTAAAGCTCGACAGAGTTCGCGAGCATATCGGCAGGCGAGGGCATACGGCTTTTGCCGTGCATAACGCCGGGGTAATGCGAATGGTGCCGCTCAACGAGATAAAATATGTGGAGAGCGTAAAGCACTACCTGTTTTTTCACACTGTTTCTGATGAGCTTAAAATGCGCGGCACCCTTGGCGAAATAAAGCCGCTGTTCAAAATCAACGGTTTTTCGGAGATAAACCGCTCGCTGCTCGTAAACCTCGCCTATGTCGACGGCTACAGCCAGCAGGAGGTGACTGTCGCGGGCGAACAGCTGCCGCTCAGCAGAGTATACAAGACGGATTTTTTGAATGACCTCACAAAGTTTGTGGGGGACGGGCGAGGGGGAACACCCGATAATGCTGACTGAGATATTTCAGATAAGGATATACCACGGTTATATATTGCAGATATTTCTCGCCGAGGTATTGTTTTTCACGGTATTGGAGCGAAGAACGCATTTCTGGCTGCGCATAATTCTCTCGTTTATAATTTTCGGACTGCTGTCGGTTGTAGTTACAAACCTGATTTATCGTTTTTTGCCTTCGGGCCTGCACTCGCTCACTATTTTCCTTTTCTCTCTTGCAATGGGCTTTGCTTGCTTCAGAAGTCCGTTTAAAGAAGTATTATTCTGTTTTGTCGGCGCGCAGCTGCTGCAGAATCTCTCTCACAACATAGAGAATATTTTTTATCTGCCATTTTCTGATAATATAAGCACTACGGGCTGGTTTTTCATCTCGGTTGCCGCCATGGCCGCCGTATATACGGCAGCGTATTTTGTAATAATACGCCGCTTTTCCGGCGGGAAGAAGATAAGTCTGCAGGGGTACGGCGTACTGTCGATTGCACTGTTTTCCATATCTGTACTTTGGACACGGCATAAACTACGAATGCATAGTAAAATTAAAAAGAAACTGTCTAACTTTCTCCCTTTCTGAAAAGCAATTGCTTTCGGAAACAACTTATCGGCTTATCCCTATTTTTTATAAAAAATTTAAAGTAAATATAAGAGATTTAGAAACGATACAACAGATACTCTCCAAATGTCTCTCTTTACTAAAAAATAATGAAACATAGTTTTACACGATTTAATTAAAATAGTCCAATTCGAAAAATTCAATTTACGTTTACATTTCTCCACCACACAAAAGGCGATACCCCGTCGGGCATCGCCTTTTGTGTTACGGAAAGAGGTAATTGAAAAATGCCGACGTTCGGCAGTTCGCGCGGGCCTTGCGGCGTTGTTTTTCGGCGCCCTATCCCCCCTGCCCGCCCGCAAGGCGACGCTTTGCCGAGGGCACCCCGCTTGCGGGGCTTCGGCAATATGTACCTTTTGGTGGTGGCAAACGAGCGTATTATAGAAAATCATTGTTAAGAAACCGAAACGTTGACTTATTACTCCGGTTTGTGATATACTATTGCCAGCATCCGTTCGTGTATCACACAACCGACAAAGAAGGTGGGAAAAATGACGAAAAAGACACCCGAAAAAGTGAACATCGTCCTTTACGGCGCATGCTTTGCGCTTTGTTTTTTTGCGTTCATGCTCACCGAAGCGTCGATCAATGAGCGCTGTGCCGAAGTGGTCGGAAAACAGTTTGTCAATCTCGTTTATGCCGTCGGACTGGTGTGTACAGGCTTGGGTTATCTGTCGTTTCCCGCGCTGCGACGTCTCTGTAAAGGAAAAGATGCGCGAAAAATAATGCTCTGCATGATCGGATTGTGCTGTGCGGCGGCATCGTTCCTGCTGATCAAAGCACAAGGGCCTGTCCTTTTTTTGATCAGTTCGGCAGGAGCTTTGTTCTTTTTCGGACATATCGGCGGCAGTGTCTTTTACAACACCGCCATGTTTTTCAACGGAAACCGCTTCATGGGACGAATCATCGGATTCGGCATGGGCATTGCCATCCTGTTGCAATATCTTGTTCAAAATCTCGCCCCGCAGGCGATCGTCTTGATCGTAAGCGATTTTCTAAGCGTGGCGTTTGTCCTGTATTTTACCGTCAAGGCTCCAAAGGATTGGATCTTGGAAAATCCGCTCCCCTATTCGTCGGGCAACCTCAAAAAAGATCGCACCGTTCCTATCTTGATCGCTGCCGTCGCCCTGATGAGTTTGGTTTCCGGGATGATCGACAGCATATTGACAGCATTCCATGCGGAGCAAACCTATAATATCTACAGCGGCGTGCGATTGTTCTATGCCTTGGGATTGATGGCGGCCGGATGGATCGCCGATATCCGAAAACGACAATATCTGCCCCTCGCCACCGTCTGCGCCATCCTGCTGTCTTCGATATGCACCGTCTTTTTGTCGGAACAGGCGAGCTATTTCATAGGTACGGCGCTGATGTACGTCTACAGCGGATTTTACGTCATTTTTTTGACGGTGATGTTTTTGGACTATGCCCCTAAAAGCAATCATCCGGAATTGTGGGCAGGGATGGGACGCATCGTTCGCAGCTTCACGGTTGCCGCAGCCATCCTGCCGACAAGCAAACTGTACGACGCTATGGGCTGCACTGCGCTGGCACTGGGAAGCTGTATCTTGTCCGTCGGTGTTCTGCTCGTCCTGTTACCTTACCTCAGCAACGCCGTAGCACCGCACAAGCCGCAGGAAGCCGTTTTGGAAACGCAGGCGCTCTCTGCCGAACAGAGCCTGAAGCTGTACGCTGAACATTACGCCATGACGCCCCGTGAGACCGAAGTGTTGGAAAAGCTGCTGACGACCGAAGAAAGCGTTCAGGAGATCGCCGACAACCTGTATATCTCTCGGCGTATGCTGCAAAGGTATATCGCCTCCATCTATGAAAAAACCGAGATCAAAACGCGCATCGGCCTCTATCAGAGCTACACACGGTTTGTGGCCAAACTCAAATGAATCCGAGCGCGGAAAAACATCCTTTCAGCACCGTTTGAAGCGGTGCTTTTTATTTTTCGCATCATGTCACACATGTGAACCCCGCTTTTTGAAAGAATGGCGTCTTTGTGTACTGCACAACCGGAAAAATTTTCGATATAATTGAAGTGTCTAAAAATGTGCGTTCGCATTTCGCTTTGCCGATATTCCCGGCAAAAAAGGAGAGGGATGCTCGCGGGGCGCTAACCCGTATCCGCAATGCACTGTAACGACAGGAAATTGCGCTTGGCGGCTGCTTGCAAAATCGGCGAAACAATGTTTTCGCTTTCACGCCCCAAAGCATCCGCGACAACCGCGTTGTTCGGGTTGACAAAATCCCGACAGGGTCGGGGCGGATGGCTTGCGGAAACGAATGGATCGATCTCGAATAGCAAAGCCTCAAAGGGATATGACCCGTCTCGCGGCTGAAAAAGGGAGAATGTATGAAAAAATTGATGGTATTGATTTTATGCTGTCTGCTGGCGCTCTCGTCTGCGGGCTGTTCGTCGCAACGGGACGATTCGTCCGTATCCGGCGCGCCTTCCGATACGCAGAGCCCCGCGGGCCCGGACTCGGAACAGGGAAAGCAGGATTTGTCGCAGCTTGACGTCTCAAAGTACAGCGGCTTTTTCGGAAAGTATACCACGCTTACCGACCAAACCACCGGTGTTCCGGTCATGGACGCTCTCTTGCCCTACGGCTGGACGGCGCAGGTACACAGCGACTGGAGTTTTGTCTCTACCAGCAATCCCTGTATCGCCAATATCCAATTTACAAGTCCGGACAAAGAGGCGTCGGTCCTGATACAAACCTCCCACGACTACCTGCAAAGCTACGATACCTCGGGACTGTTTCCCCACCGAGACTATATCGACAAGGAAACGTACATCGTCCACCTCGCCTATAAAAATGCCGGGCAGGTGTTGGATCTGTACTTTAACGGCATTTTCGGCACCGGCGGCACGGTAGTGGATGAAACCCCGGTGCCGGACGAGGTGCAATCGATACTCGATCAGGCGGCGCAACTCTACCTGACCACACTGGTAAACGGCATCAATCAGGTCGGCGGAGGATACGGGGTCACCGCGCAGGCGTCCGGAAGCGAGGGCACGATCTCTTTGCGCCGCTATCGCTTTACCGGCAGCGACGGAAAAAGTTACTTGGCAGACGCCATGGCGCTCTGCGTGGCCGCGGAGTATATCGCCCCGTCCTACGGGACCAACTTTATCAATATCCCATGGACAGTGCCGGCGGTGATTGTATATACCGCACAGGATGAGGCAACGCTGGAAAAATACCGCGCGCAGTATGAGATGATCCGCGAAAACTCTGTGTTGCGCAACGAGTTCAATCATGTGAAGCATGTGTACGGAAGCTATATCCGCAATATGGTCATGCAGCAGATGGCGAGTTCCATTGCCGCAATGACACAGGCGCAGGCGGAGTCCTATATGGACAATTACAATCCTTCCGATTACACTTCGGACGACTGGGCAAACGACTGGAGCGACTTTATCTACGACCGCAACGAATACACCACCGCCGACGGCGGCACCATCAAGGCAAGTACCGAGTTCGATTCGGTTTATCAGAACGGGGATGCATTTTACTTCGGCTCGCCGGGTTCCGCACCCTTTGGCTGGGAACAGCTGACTCCCAATTAAATCGATATGCCGCATACGGCGGAAAGGAGAAATGTATGAAACACGTAAAAAAATTTGGATTTGTTTTCATTTCGACGCTGCTCTTATCTGTATTGCTTTTGTCCACGGCGGCACTGCCCGTCCTTGCGGAGCCAATCCCTGCGGATGCTCTCCGCTGGAAATCATACACGGCCGAGGACGGCACGGAGGGCGTCATGATCACAGGCTGCACCAGTAAAGATCCTGTTTGGGAATTTCCGGCAACAATCGACGGCAAGCCGGTTTTAAGGCTGGATACCCTTCATTCCCTGGAGAGCGACCCCGCGTTTTCCGATACGACAACCAAGGAAATCATTGTTCCGGAAGGCGTGCAGGAAATCAATTATGCTTTTGCGATGTATACCGCGCTGGAAAAAGTCACCCTTCCCCAAAGCCTGAAATCCATTGGCATGTACAGTTTTTACAACTGCTCGGCGCTCAAAGAGATCAACTTCCCCGCGGGACTCGAAACCATCGGTTCCGATGCGTTCGACGGCTGCAAGCAACTCGAGACGGTGAGCCTTCCCGACAGCGTGACGAAACTGGGCGAATATGCTTTTTCGGGCTGTGCGTCGCTGAAAGAGTTACGATTAAGCGCAGGCATCAAGCAGATTCCCGAATACGCCTTTGACGGCTGTACATCGCTGACGTCCGTCGTGATCCCCGAAGGGGTGGAGCGGATCGGCATCTCCGCCTTTGACGACAGTCTGAAAACGATCACCCTGACCAAAAGCCTGACCTATGTGGATATGAACGGCTTTGCATACAGCGACCTTGAAAAGGTCATCTACAACGGCACAAAACAGGAGTTTGAAAAAATCGATTCCTACATGGACCAACTCAACTCGATCGAATGCCCGATCGAATACAACGGCGGCACGAGCGGCGATCCGTCTCAAAACGGCGGTCCTGCTGACGGAGAAACGAACGCTTGGGTACCGATCATCATTGGCATCGTCGTAATCGTTTTGGCTGCCGGCGGGAGCGTTGCAGTATTTTTGTTTATGAAACGTAAGAATAATGCGAATCGATAAGTACCGACCAAAGCAATCCGTCTATATGCGTACGCCGTTTGCCCTATCGTGCGATCGCAAAGGCAAAACCGGACGATCGGAAAATAATTTCGGTAAACAACGAGGCGCCCCGTCAAAAATACAAAATCACTGACTGTGAATCGCAAAAAAAGGAGGTGTGTCATGAAATCGGTTCAGCGGTTCCTGCCCTATCCCAAACAGCTCGTGCTGTATGCGCTGTATGGCATTCTGGATTCGGAAGAAAGCGAATACGAGAAAGCGGAAGACGGATGTATCGCCGCCCAAGTAATCGTTGACGGAAACAGAAGCGAATTTGCGCTGTCCGTGTCCGAAGATCCGCCGGTCACCGTCTTGACGGTGCAGATGAGAACCCCGTGCGAGGGTCTTTCCGAGAAAGGCGGAATGCGCGCGCTCTGCTATCTTGCGGACCGTGTGGAGCAGTTACTGGAAAACGAAATGGAATTATCGCAAACGTCCTGTCCTGCCTGAATCGGCAGAAAACACGAAAAACGGGAGGAAAATATGAGAATATCTGCAAACAAAAAAGTATGGAAAACGCTCCTTTGTCTCGCAGCGGGCCTGCTGTGCTGTTGCTGCATGCTATGCCTTGCCGCCTGTGACGAAGATTCGGGCGGCAAACCCGCCGAACATACGCACGACTGGGGCGAGTGGACGGTGGTCCAGGAACCGACCTGCACGCGGGAAGGTCAGCGGCAGCGCGTCTGCAAGAGCGACTCGTCGCATGTGGAAACCGAAGCGATCGCCGCTTTGGGGCACGATCTCGTCGGCGTCCCCGAACAGCCCGCCACCTGCACCGAGGAAGGACACACTGCCTACAAGCAGTGCAGCCGCTGTTGGTATACCGAAGGCTACAACATTCTCCGTCCCGCCGGGCATAGCGCTTCGGAGAACGACTGGTGCCGAGACGACTATTTTCACTGGCAGATCTGTTCCGTCTGCGGCGAGCAATTTAACAAAGACCAACACGAGTATTCGCACCTGTGCGTCTGCGGTCTTGAAAGCGACTACACGCTGGGACTCCATTTTAAACTATTGTATGACGGCACCTATGAAGTATCGAAGGGGCAGGCCACCGATACGGTACTGAAGATCCCGGCGATCTACCACGGGAGAGACGTCAGCTCCGTTGCCACCGCCGCTTTCCGCATGTACGATTGCACGGAAGTCATTCTTCCCGACACCATCACGACGATCGGGACCAATGCGTTTCAATACTGTTCCCTGAGCAAGATCACCCTGTCGAACAATCTGACCGAAATGGGTGATTATGCCTTCGCCGACTGCGACAATCTCGTATCCGTCGATATTCCCGCTTCCCTCAAGGAAATCCCGTTCTTCGCTTTTACTGATTGCTCTGCTCTTTCAAGCGTGACGTTGCACGAAGGTTTGGAGGTCATCGGAAGCCACGCCTTCTGGGTCTGTCGCTCGCTTTCCTCCATTTCCATTCCCACGACAGTCACGGAGATCGGAGGCAGCGCCTTCGCCTCGAGCGGGTTGACAAGCGCAGTCATCCCCGGCAACGTCGTCACGCTCGGAGCCGGCGCGTTCGCCTACTGCGAAAACCTGTCCTATGTCAAAATAGAGCCCGGTCTGAAATACCTCGGAGAGGGGGCGTTTTATGGCTGCAAACTTCTTACGGAACTGCAGCAGATCGAACTGCCCGACGGCATTTTGGAGATCGGATCGAACCCTTTGGCCGAGACACCGGTCTATACCAATGCTGCCGATCACGCGGCAAAAACCAAGACGCTTTTCACATTTTCGGTGAACGGCTATTTGTTTAAGATGACCGATACCTATATTGAAGAAGACAAGCGGCCGTTAAGCGTTTCGATCGTCGGCAATGTCGTTGCCGACGGCGCCGTCGGTTTGAACTCCGTACAATCCGTGACGGTCAGCGACTCCGTCACTTATATCGGAGAAAGAGCTTTTCGAGATTGCTATTCCCTCGTGTCGATCAAGCTGAGCGAAAACATCACCGAGATCCACGACGAAACCTTTTATAATTGCTTCAATCTGCTTTCCATCTCCATTCCCGAAAAAGTAGAGCGGATCGGATACAATGCGTTCCGTTTTTGCTCCGACCTGATGACGGTGGATATGCCGAATCATCCCGTCCTGATCGAACAGGGCGCATTTGCAAACACCGGCATATACGAAAACGAAGGCGTCTGGGTCGACGGCGTGTTGTATGTCGACGGGCATCTCATCAGCGGCGATCAATTCAGAGGCGAAGAATACACCGTCCTTCCCGGTACATACAGCATTGCGCAATTTGCCTTTTTCGCTCCCACTTCCGATGTCTTCCCCTTGAAAAAGCTGACCATTCCCGACAGCGTGGGGATCATCGGAGAGTATGCGTTCAGCGGCTGCCATAAGCTCGAATCCATCACCATGTCGCAAAACGTCACCTATATCGGGGGGAACGCATTCCGCGGAGATAAGATGAATCCTTTTGAACTTCCGCAAACGCTCGAGTATATCGGCACCGGAAATTTCAACAAGGAGGGCTTTTACTCCTCGCGCCTGCCGGATAAGCTGACGGTGATCGAAAGTTACTCCTTTGCCGGCTCCGCGTTTGAAGGTTTGCTGGTCCTGCCCGAAAATCTGGAGCACCTGGAGATGTGGGCATTTCGGGATTGCGAGATCGATGAAGTCATCGTGCCGAAAAGCATCAAATCTTTTGACATAAGCGCCTTTGGATACGATGTATACTTCGAAGATTCTTCGGGGTTCATCACGCAGTATCCCAATTATTACTACTGCGGCACGGAAGCCGATTGGGAGAACGTCGACATCTACAGGAACGAATCGGAATATATGCCCGGGATCCATGGGACCATCAAACTGTATTTCTACAGCGAAACGGCGCCGACGGGAGAAGGCCGGTATTGGCACTATGTCGACGGCAAGCCGGCAATATGGGAATAAGACGGCGAGCGCTTTCATCGGAAAGCGACCTCGAAAACGAGATGGGCGGTTGCTTTTTTCCTTTTGGAAAAGGGCAACCGCCCTGTTTTTCGATCGAAAAACCGCAAAGCCCCGCGAGAAGGACCTTGCCACTTTCGGGTGCGGTCGCGCTTCGGCCCCTTCCGCGCAAACCGAGCGCCGCTTTTTTAACCCTACGCGCGCTCGAATATCTGCACAGCGCTTCCGCGCACCTTTGAGCGATATTTCCCCGGGGAATATTTTTCGGCTCGCATGAATTCTTGCAACAAAGCCACATTTTTTACTGCAACCGCTTGAAAACACACCTCGCCTATGTTACAATGAGTTTATGAAAATCTTTCCTCGAAGAGTGGCCGGAGAAAGTTACCATGAACAAACAAAAATATTTTGAAGAATCGCTTCCGGAAGAGTATGTGCTCGTAAAACATGTCGATGCAAAAAATATCAATCGGCAGGCCGTTGTTTATCCTGTGCTTTCGCCGCTCGACGTCTTTTTCTCGAACTCAATCTCACGGATTTCATAGTGCGCACCCTTGTACTCGCCTTCGCGGCCCGATACTGCATGGCAGTTTTTGACGCAATCTTCAAAGACGCGGATATATGCCTTGCCGTTCTTGCTTGTGCAAGCGATGATGAGGTCGCTTTCGGTGATGAAACCGAGACCGGTCATCTTGGTGCTTCCAGACCTATTCTGTTTGGAAACGGAGTAAACTACTTTTTTCATTTGGATCAAACCTCCGAATTTTATTTTTGCCTTTCGGCAGGGTGGAAACGGCACAGAGGGAGTTCAGATGCTGTCCCTTTTTTCTCTTGTTTCGGAAGTCAACGCGATAAAGAATAATTATTGTTTTTGAATAATGAGACCCTATAAACGCAAAAAAGACGGGCAGGTCAATACGACCTACCCGGCTTTCCTGATAAGAGATATTCATATTTTCAGCGATAATTTTTCCCGTTTACTTGCCTCTAGCTGTGCCACAATCCCTGCACGAATTCCGAAAAATTCGGGAATTTTCTCGCTTTTTACATAAAAAATGACTCAGCAGACACTTATTAAAAAGTGTTCAACTGAGTCTGACTTGGCTGGGGCGAAGTGATTTGAACACCCGAATGACGGAGTCAGAG
>DVHB01000034.1 GCA_018712405.1 Candidatus Coproplasma stercoripullorum | reverse complement strand
GTTTTTTAGAAGGAAGTAACCTCCCGCGATAACGACTACACTAAATACGAAGAATGCAATCATAAATATAGCAATTCCATTGCCTGCTTTTGCAAATTTATGCGGCCTGCCGCTTGTTACGGTATGTTTTGCGCCAATATGACATAGTACCATGGCAGAAACCTGTGGGAGAAGGGTAAAACACAGCAGAATACTTGAAACGGAAAGTATAAAACCGATATATGCGCACCATATTCCGCTTTTTGTGTATGATTTCGGTCTGCCGCTAAGATTTGCCTGTGCCGTGCAAGCAGATAAAGCCGCCTTTATATCAGTACCGCAAAACGGGCATATTTTTGTTCCGTCTTTAAGCTGTTCTTTGCATTTCGGGCACAACATAATAAATATCTTTCGTTATATGCGGACAGTGCCATTAAATTGCCATGGTATTCCAAAGCGTACTTCCGATATGAGCAAATATCAGCACCGTGCTCACAATGGAAATTATACCGAGTATCAACCATACAATAAACCCGGTTATCGCGCCCTTGCCGCAGGAGCGTGCTCGCATGGGCATGGTGTCGTTCCACACAAGGTAGAGTATCAGTCCCACTATCGGCACAAAAAAGCTTAAAACGGCAAAGCCTGCGCTCGGCGCGTCGTCCTCCCGCGGAGCGGGTGCGTTCGGCCTATGGTTTTGATTAAAGTTGTCTGTCGCGCAGCCGCAGTGCGGACATACGACGGCATTGTCGTCAATCTGATTTCCGCAGTTTTTACAGAACATGATTCATCCCCTCACCTGCATATGCAGGCAAAATAGTATATGTTTTACTATTTTATAGTATAACACTGCGCCTGCAGCTTTGTCAAGACGGTAAAATGACCGCGCCGCGGCAAAATTTGCCGCGGCGCGGTCATTGAAACATTATTTAAAATGTCATAAGGTGTTCACCGTTACCAGCACATATATCCATACGAAAGCAGTGATGGCAAATCCGAGTATCGAAAATATCAAACCTATGACAGCCAGTCCGCTGCCGTTTTTCAGCGTTTTTGCTTTCATAAGCCCGAGCGCGCTGAAAATGATTCCGAGAATGGGCAGGAATATAAATATTATGCTGCCGCTTATAAGCGCTATGCTCACGATAAACCCTGCAACTCCAAGCATCGCACCCGCTATCGCAAAACCGTTTACAGAACTCTTATTCTTCTTTTTGACCGGCTTTTTTTGCTGCGCATTTTCAGTGGGGGCGCCGCAGTGCGGGCAAACCACTGCTTTATCGTATATTTTCCAGCCGCACTTTTTGCAAATCATACAGTTTCTCCGTCGGTTCTGCTTCGGCGCATATTGCGCTGATATTTGCATAATTATAGCACCCGGTCAGCCTTCAAGTCAACAATTAAAGGTAACGGGGCGGCGGCAAAAAGTTGCCGCCGCCCCGTTTTATGTACTTTTGTGCACAATGTTAAATATCCGCGGGCCTTTCGGCAGGCGCCGGCCGGCATTTGCTCCGCGGGTCGCATCATATCTGCGTGCCCAGTGCAACGCATGCCGCGCAGCTGCCGCCCGCTATGAATATTATCAAATAGAGCACGGTTATCGCCGCATAGACTATCACGCTTATCAGCGCGCCCTTGCCGCAGGAATGTGCGCGCATGGGCATGCTGTCCTTCCACACCAGGTAGAGTATCAGTCCCACTATGGGGAAGAAGAAGCATAAAACGGCGAAGCCCGCACTCGGCGCGTCGTCTGCCTGCGGTGCGTTCGTCTGCCGCTTGTTGAAATTATCCGTCGGTGCGCCGCAGTGTGGGCAGACGACGGCGTTATCGTCTATTTGCTGTCCGCAATTTTTGCAATACAATTTTCATATCCTCCTTAAATTTTTGCGCTTGCGTCAAGCGCGTCGCGCTATTAATAAGATTATATCATTATATTATATTTCAGTCAATAACTTGAGTTGGTAAAAAGTGTAAACAAAATATAAATATCCGCCGCAAGGATTTTGCGGCGGATGCTTTATACGAAAATTTTTGATGTTATTCGGATATAAACAACACCCCCAGAGTGTTCTTGCCGCAGTGGCCTGTTATAACGCCTCCTGCTACAGTCTCGTGTATTTCGTCGAATGAGAACAGGCTCTCCACCATGCCGCGCACCATGTCAACGACTTCTTTCTCACAGGAGCTGTGCGTTATAAAACAGCGCGTTTTGTCGTAGCGTGGATATTCGGTAACCAAATCGTTCACATAATTTTTAAGGCTGCGCGTAAGGTTTCCCATATATTTTTTCGAGGCGAACAGCTGACCGTCGGCCATCTCGATCATGGGATGCAGCTTTAAAACCTTTGCGCCCATCAATGCTGCTAAGGAACACCTTCCGCCTTTGTGCAGGTACTCAAGCGAGTCGGGCACGAATGAGGTGTTTACTTTAGAGCGCAGCGCTTCGACGGTTTTAACTATTTCGTCGGGCGATTTCCCTGCTTCGGCAAGGTCGCACGCCTTTAAAACGAGCAGTCCCTGTCCCGTGGAAAGGGCAAGGCTGTCAACAACTTTAACCTTTCCTTTAAAGCGCTTTGCCGCGGCGCAGGCATTCTGGTACGTTACCGAAGCCTTGGACGATATATCGAAGTGAATGACGGCGTCGTTTCCGCTCAAAAATTTCGAGAAGTAGTCGGCATATGCTTCCTCGGTGCACGCCGCAGTCTTGGGCAGTTTACCCGTCTGAGCAACATAGTCAAAGATCTGCTGAGGCGTTATGTCTACGCCGTCGGTATATACTTTGTCGCCGAGAATTACCGAAAGGGGGGTGATGCCTATGTCGTACCTGGTTATAAGCTCTTTGCCGAGGTCGCATGTGGAATCGGAAGTTATCTTTATTTTCATCTTTTCCTCCTCAAAATAATGGCGCAATATGCGCATTGCAACCGATATCGACAATATGATATCACAATTCAGGCAAAAACACAACGATAGCGGCGCAAAACCTTTATGCATTTCATAAAAAATTGTAAAACTTATCAAACAGTCGGCGATAAATTTTTCGGCGGCAGTATTTTTCGGTGTTGCGTGCGGCGTGGGTAAGTGCTATAATTGAATACGCATATGTCCGCGGCGGCGAATTATAGCTGTCGCAAACAGCAGCAGAAGTCTGAGGAGGGCGGCATGGACAGACCCGATAAAATAGTGATACGCGGCGCGCGCGTGCATAACTTAAAAAATGTAGACGTTGAGGTTCCACTCAATAAAATAGTTGGTATTGCCGGAGTGTCCGGCTCCGGCAAGTCGTCGCTCGCGCTCGGCGTTCTGTATGCCGAGGGTTCGCGCAGATATCTGGAGGCGCTCTCCACCTATACCCGCCGCAGAATGACGCAGGCGGCTGCGGCGCAGGTGGACGAGGTATTGCATGTCCCCGCGGCGCTGGCGCTGCATCAGCGCCCCGCCGTACCGGGCATACGCAGCACTTTCGGCACGGGAACCGAACTTCTGAACAGCCTGCGCCTGATGTACTCCCGTCTTGCAAACCACTGCTGCCCCAACGGGCACTACCTTGCACCCACGCTCGCCGTGGCGGCGGGCCGGGAGCTCGTCTGCCCCGTCTGCGGCGCAAAGTTCAATGCTCCCTCAGCCGAGGAGCTGGCGTTCAACAGCCGGGGCGCCTGCCCTGCATGCGACGGCACGGGAGTAGTCCGCGCCGTCGATATGAGTACGCTCGTCCCCGATGAGAGCCTTACGATAGAGCAGGGCGCCGTCGCGCCGTGGAATTCGCTCATGTGGGCCATAATGATAGACGTCTGCCGCGCCATGGGCGTGCGCACCGACGTGCCTTTCAACCAGCTCACCGAAAAGGAGAGGGACATAGTATTCAACGGTCCCGCCGAAAAGAAGCACATAATATACCATTCCAAGAACACGAACGAACTTGCCGAGCTCGATTTCACATATTTTAACGCCGTTTACACCGTTAAAAATGCCCTCTCAAAGGTAAAGGACGAGAGCGGCATGAAGCGCGTCGAAAAATTTTTGAAGCAGGATATCTGTCCTGACTGCGGCGGCTCCCGCCTGAGCGAGAGGGCGAGGAAGCCTCTTCTGCGCGGCATAAACCTCGCCGAAGCGTGCAAGATGACCCTTTCAGCTCTCGTGGAGTGGGTAAACGGAGTTCCCGCGTCATTGCCCGAGGAGATGAGGCCTATGGCCGAGAGCATCTGCCAGTCCTTCCGCGCAGTTGCGCGCAGGCTCGTCGATCTGGGGCTTGGATATCTGACGCTCGACCGCGCCTCGTCCACTTTGTCCACGGGCGAGCGTCAGCGCATGCAACTTGCCCGCGCGGTGCGCAACCGCACTACGGGTGTTTTATATGTGCTCGACGAGCCCTCTATCGGCCTGCATCCATCCAACATTGTGGGGTTGGTGGGTGTAATGCGCGATCTCATCGCCGACGGCAACTCCATAGTGCTCGTCGACCACGACACGCAGATACTCAAGGTGTCCGACCGCATAATAGAGATGGGTCCGGGCGCGGGCGCCGAGGGCGGCGCCGTTATAGCGCAGGGGACGGTGAGCGATCTTGTGCGGAATACAAATTCAAAAATAGGCCCCTTCCTCCGCGAGGGCGCGCGCACTGTCCTGCGCCCGCGTGTCATGCGGGAGGATATATTCTCGCTCGGACGCATAACGCTGTCTACGGGCGCAATACACACAGTAAAACCGCTTGTCGCCGAGATACCTAAGGGCAGGCTTACGGTGGTCACCGGCGTATCGGGCTCGGGCAAGACAACGCTCATTCTCGAAAGTCTCATTCCCGCGCTCGAGTCTGTAACGGGCGGCAAAAAGCTGCCCGAACACGTGCGCGCGGTGGAGGCGGAGGGCATAGAGCAGGTAAAGCTCATCGACGCAACGCCAATAGGCATAAACGTGCGCTCCACGGTGGCCACATACGCCAACGTGCACGACGAGCTGCGCAAGGTGTTTGCGCGCACGCCGGAAGCAAAGGAGCTGGGCTATAAGGCGGGCGATTTTTCGTACAACACGGGCAGGCTGCGCTGTCCCGTCTGCGACGGCACGGGTGAAATAAGTCTTGACGTGCAGTTTTTGCCGGACGTCGACATCCCATGCCCGGAGTGCCGCGGCACGCGCTATTCGGCAGAGGCGGGCAGGGTGCGCTATAAAAACAAGGCGGGCAAAATGTATTCCCTGCCTGAACTCATGGGTATGGACGTGAACGCCGCGGCGGCCGCCTGCGCCGACCTCAAAACCGTGCACCAGCGGCTGGGCGTGCTCTCGTCCCTCGGTCTCGGCTACCTCACGTTGGGAGAGGAGACCCCCGGCCTCTCGGGCGGCGAGGCACAGAGGCTCAAACTTGCCGGCGAGATGGGCAGGGCGCAGCAGGGCAGTGTCTTTGTATTTGACGAACCTACCATAGGGTTGCACCCGTTAGATGTCAAAACGCTCGTCGGCGTATTCCAGACTCTCATCGTCCACGGCGCCACGGTGGTGGTGATCGAGCATGACCTCGATGTTATAAGAAACGCCGACTATATCATCGATATGGGCCCCGGAGGCGGGGAGGACGGCGGTCGGATAGTGGCGTGCGGCACGCCGGAAGAGATAGCCGCCTGTCCCGAAAGCATGACGGGTAAATTTATTTGACGCATCCCGCATATTTAAGGCGCTCATCGTTTGTTATATGTTAAAATTTATCTTCATAATATATTTGACAGCGTTAGAATTGCGATATATAATGATGATGTTGCAAGCAGGGGTCTCGGCGGAAGTAAAGAATTGCTTTCCGCCTCGGTCGTCGCAAACGCCCTTGTTATGCGTTTGCTCATCTCGCTGCGGCACGCACAAAGGGTGTCCGTTGTGCTATGAAGTGCCTTGCTCGGCCCTGCGCAGCAAGCCCCGATTTGTCGCGTGAGCGGAGCTCACCGGAGGGGGAATTGCTGCGATTATATAATTAAGAGAGCCCTTGTATATCGCAACAAGGGGGAGCTGGCTCCCCAAATCACGAAAATTTTACGGCGTCACCAGCCGAAAAATTTTGTGAACATAGTTTTTTTAAAGTAAGTTCTTTGGGGCGGGGTGCAATTCCCCACCGGCAGTGATTGCTTTTCGGCATAAGTCTGCGACGAGCGCCGGGCGCGAGCCCGCTCTCCTGATTCGGTGCAATTCCGGAACCGACGGTATAGTCCGGATGGTAAAAGAATTTTTTATCAGACCGCAAGATTTTTTGCGCGCCCCCTTTATACGGAAGGGGCGCGCATTTTTTGCGTACAGAAGAACTGCTTTGGAATAATAATTTTTTAAGGAGTTCTTTAAAATGGAGAAAAAGAATCAACAATTTTTCAGCGCGACGCGCATTGCCGTGATCGCTATGTTTGCAGCCGTTGCGGGCGTTCTATACGTATTCGGCTTTTCGATGAATTTTGCCTTTCCGTTCTGGCTGCAACTCAACTTTTCTGATATCCCGGCGCTTATCGGTACGTTTGCTCTCGGTCCTGTCTCGGGCGGAATAATAGTATTCGTCAAAATACTTATAAAACTCATAATTTCCGGTACGTCTACGTACTTTGTCGGCGATTTTGCCGACCTCATCATCGGCCTTGCCTTCGTCGTGCCGGCAGGATTGATATATAAAAAACACCGCTCGTTCAAGGGCGCCCTCGTCGGAATGGCGGCGGGCATGGTCTGCTCGGTGGCTTTATCTGTGATTGCAAACTGGCTGGTGCTCGTGCCCGTCTATCTGCAGATCTATTTCAGCGGCGATTGGAGCGGACTTGTCGGACCCATGCAGGCGCTGTTTGGCAGCGGCGTCACTGAGGAGACGTTCTATACCTACTACCTGTGGATATCCGTGCTGCCCTTCAATCTCATGCGCTGTCTCATCGCCGTGCTTGTCACTCTGCCCGTATATAAGCGCATATCCGTGCTGATAAACAGAATGAACGAGCGCTTCATGCCCAAGGTTCCCGCATGCGGTGAGGGCGAGGCTGTCGCGGCCGCCGTTTCAAAAAAGCGCACCGTGATCACCGTCGCTGTGTGCGCCGGCGTTTTGCTCCTTCTTATCGGCGGCGTGCTCCTGAGATATTTTCTCTCCTGATCGGCCTCTATGCTGCATGACCGCGGGATGAGGCAAGTAAAAATTCAAATACCAATTTAATTGCAAAAAACTGCCGTGCGCGCTATAATAATATGCGTATGGCAGTTTTTATTTCCCGCTCCGCGGACGAAACTCTGGAGTTTGCTAAAAATTACGCCGCAACTTTAAAGATCGGCGACGTGGTGCTTTTAAACGGCGACATGGGCGCAGGCAAAACTGTGTTTGCAAAGGGCGTGGCACTCGGCCTCGGCATAGAGGACGAGGTCTTAAGTCCCACTTACGCTTATATGAACGACTACGGCGGCAAACTCTATCACTACGATTGTTATCGCCTTGCATCGGGCGCACAGGCCGAGGCGATGGGGCTTGTTGACTATTTTTACGGCGGCGGCGTGTGTCTTATCGAGTGGGCGGAGAACATTGCGGACGTCCTGCCCGAAAACTGCAAGACTGTGAATATAAAAAAGACGGGTGATTGCACCCGTGAGATAGAGTACTGAAGCGGCGCGGCAGTAATTTATTACGCATGCAGAGCAATAAGGAGGTGTGGAAAATTGAATAGATTTTTAGCCGTAGACACGGCCTCCGCGCACCTCACGGCGCTGGCTGTAAACGGCGATAAAGTAGCCGAAAGGTTTATTGAAAACTGCGCCTTAAAGCAGTCTGTGATGCTCATGGACGAGGTGAACAGCGCTATGGACGAGGCGGCTTTAAGACCCTCCGACTGTGACTTTTTCTGTGCGGTCACGGGCCCCGGCTCTTTTACGGGCATACGCATAGGTATATCTGCGGCAAAGGGGTTTGCGCTCGCCTGCGGTAAGCCGCTCATGCCGCTTACATCATTTGAACTTGTTGCATATAATGTTACAAGCGGCGATTTTTTTGCCGTGGTGGACGCGGCGCACGAGCATTTCTATGCCTGCCGCTTCACGGGCGGCGTTCCTTGCGAACCTGCATATATTTCGCGCGAACAGCTTTGTTCATATGATTTGCCCGTATACGGTTTTGAACAGCTCGATCTGCCGGGATACACCGCTCTCGGCGCGGGCAAGTGCCTTCTTCCCGCCGTCTTAAAAAAACTTGAAGCCGCGCCGTTCGGCGATATGCATGCGCTGTATGTGCGCAAGTCCCAGGCGGAGGAGGGCAGAAAATGAAACTCCGCCGCTGGAAGTTTGAAGATATCTTAAAGCTCTCGCAGCTCGAGGCTGAGTGCTTCCCTAAGGATGCGTGGAACTACCGCATGCTGGCCGATAGTTTTGAAAACGAAAATTTTATCGGCGTTTTGTGCGACGACGGGGGCGAGATCGCAGGTTACGGAGGAATAACGCTTGGCTATGATACCGCCGATATCGACAACATTGCCGTTGCCGAGCGGTACAGGGGCGAGGGCATAGGCGGAAATGTTCTGGAGTGGCTGGTTTCGGCCGCGGCAGAAAAGAGAATGGAGCGTGTATTTCTGGAGGTGCGAGTCTCCAATTCTGCGGCGATGTCGCTCTATTTAAAACACGGGTTTAAGGGAGTATATGCCCGTACGCGCTACTATGCCGACGGCGAGGACTGTCTCGTCATGGCGAGGGAGATATAAGAGCGGCTTTGCCGCGTGATGAGCTGTCTGCGGCAGCGTGATAAGTGATGATTGCGCCATGAGGCGCAAGTGATGAGCTGCGCCAAGGCGCAGCGTTGCGGCTGCAGCCGCAGGGGGAACAGCAAAATTTTCATCGACGGACGGCACGTCGCAGTGATCTGCGGGGGGACGGGCAAAGACGTCCTGTTTTTACACGGCTATATGTCGTGCAAAGAGAGCTTTTACTATAACATAGACGCCCTCAAAGGGGAGTTTGCCGTCACCGCGCCCGATTTTCCCGGCTTCGGCGCCTCGGCGCCGCTGGAAGGGGCATGGAGCGTGGGCGACTACTGCGAATGGCTTAAAAGTTTTATCGGCGCCCTCAATCTCGAAAGGCCGCATATAATAGCGCACTCCTTCGGCGCGCGGGTGGCCATAAAGTTTGCGGCAAATTATCCAAATCTTTTGGATAGACTGATAATAACGGGCGGCGCAGGGATAGTAAAGCCGCGCACGCGCGCGTATAAAAGGCGTGTCGCCGCCTACAGATTGGTAAAAAAATTCGCGCCGCGCTTTGCCGAAAGGCATTTCGGCAGCGAGGAATATAAAAAGCTTTCGCCTGTTATGCGCGAGAGCTATAAAAAGATAGTCAACGAAGATCTGCGCAACGACGCGGAAAAGATATCGGCGCAAACGCTTCTCATCTACGGAAAGGACGACTCCGTCACTCCCGCGGAGGAGGAAGGGCGGGTATTTGCCGCGGCAATAGCGCGGTCTCGGCTCGAGATCATCGGCGGCGGGCATTTCTGCTTTTGTGAAAACTATCAACTTTTCAACCAAATGACCGCCTCGTTTTTACGGGACGACGGCGGGCGGGAGCAATAATGGGTATATTCATTTCAGTCGGAAAAACTGTGGAATGCGTAATAATAGCGCTCTTTCTGGGCGTGCTTCTTACCATGTCGTCAAAAAAGCTGCTCGGGGCTCTGCAGGGCTGCAATTACCGCAGCGGCAAGCTCATGCGCTGGGCCGCAAAGCGCAGTAACATGTCTTTCGAGCGTTTGTTGCTTTTAGGCATGCTCTGCCTTCTGTCCTCCGCCATAGTTTCGCTCTGTTTCTCCTTTGCCGGCGAGTGGGCGGCCGTCATCGGCCTTGCGCCCTATATAATCTTTTTCTGTGTGTATACCTATGCCGACGGGAAGATAGCGCTGCGCGTGCCTGCCGTGCGCACAAAGCGCTTCAGACGGTTGCAGATCGTGCTCTTTTGTGTGTGCGCGGTAGTTTCCTATATCGTCGTAACTCTCCTCAATTTCGCGGCAGAAGTCTGGGGGGCGGAACTCTTCACTGTGCTCCGCTACTGTGCGCTCGCAATTATGCCTCTTCTGCTCATTCCGATGATCTGCCTTGCCAACGAGCTGGCTAAAATTTACGAGGTGCCCCACAACCGCACCTATACAAAAGCTGCAAAGCAAAAGCTTGCTTCTTCAGATATAACGGTGGTGGGTATTACGGGCAGCTACGGCAAGACGAGCACAAAGAATATTCTTGCCGCTATGCTTAAAAAGAGGTACAGGGTGCTCTCAACGCCACGCTCTCATAACACGCCCATAGGCATAGCCCTCGCCGTCAACGGCAACGATTTGGGTGACTACGATGTGTTCATTGCCGAAATGGGCGCCCGCCATGTGGGCGACATTGCCGAACTGTGCGATATCTGCCCGCCCGACTATTCGGTCATAACGGGTATCTGTGCCCAGCATCTCGAAACGTTTGAAAGTCTGGAAAATATAATTAAAGCCAAGGGGGAGATCCTCTCTGCGACGCGCAAAAAGGCGTACATTGCTTCAGATTGCTCGGAATATTTTTCAAACATCCCCTGCACTGCAACTATCTGCGACTGTGTGTCGGATATTGAGGCGGGCGCCGACGGTACCGCGTTCATGCTTACGCTGGGCGGCGGGAGCGTGCGGGTAAAAACAAAACTTTTGGGCGCGCACTGCGCATATAATATAGGGCTGGCGGCAACGCTCGCCTACGATATGGGCGTGCCCCTTGCAGATATCGCCGCGGCGGCGGAGGAGCTGGAGTTTGTGGAACACCGCCTTCAGCTCACAAAGTCGAACGGCATAAACATTCTCGACGACGGATATAATGCCAACGTCAAGGGCGCGCGCGCCGCGCTCGAGGTGCTCCGCTCGTTCGGCGGCAGGAAGATCATAGTTACCCCGGGAATTGTAGAACTGGGCATTCTCGAAGAGAAGGAGAACAGGCAGTTCGGCGAACTTCTTGCAGGCCTCGACCTCGTGATTTTGGTGGGCGATACGCTCGTCACTCCCGTAAAGGAGGGGTACCTCTCCGCCGGCGGCGGGGCCGAAAAGCTTATCGTGCGCGAAACCCTCAAGGACGCCCAGCGCGAACTCAAGAGCTACCTTGCCAAGGGCGATACCGTGCTCTTTTTAAATGATCTGCCCGATATATATTGAAGCTGAACAGTTATATGCCGCCGCGCACACATGCGCGGCGGCGCATAAAAATAAATTGACCGCGTGTGCGGCTTTCACCAAAGCTTAAAAATAAAGGCGGAGGTGATTTTTTTTATGCCTTTCGGAAATACAGCCGTCGTATTCGGCGGCCGCTCCAACGAGAGCGAAATTTCGGTGATAACGGGCACCATGTGCGCCAACGTTTTAAAGAGCGGGGGTGAAAGCGTTCTGCCGGTATACATATCGCCATCCGGAATGTTCTACTGCGGCAAAGAGCTTTCAGATATCGGCGTGTTCAGGCGGGCGGATGAACTCAGGTGTCCGCGCTGCTTTGTGGCGGACGGCGGTCTGCAGATCTTGGGCAGGCGTGGCAGGATAAAAAGTTTTGTGCCCCTCGCCGCGGCGATAAACTGCTGTCACGGCGGCCTGGGCGAGGGCGGCGGCCTGGCCGGTCTGTTCGCTATGGCGGGCATACCGCTTGCCGGCGGCGATATATTTTCGGGTGCGGCCTTCCTGGATAAGTGTCTTTCAAAGACGGTGTTCCGCGGTCTCGGCGTGCCTGTGCTTGATTATGCCGTGGTCACGTCTGTTTCCGAGGTTGCCGCAGCAATCTCTCTGACGGGACTGCCCGCCATAATAAAGCCCTCCCGCCTCGGTTCGAGTATAGGCGTGGCGCGGGCCGAAACTTATGAGGAATATGCGTCCGCCGTGGAGAGCGCGCTGTGCTATGACAGCCGCGTTCTGTGTGAACCATTCTTGAAGGACAGAAGGGAGATAAACTGCGCCGCCTACTTTGCTGATGGGAGAGTAACCGTTTCCGAGTGTGAAGAGGCCTTCTCCTCGGGCGCGCTTCTGTCCTTCGACGACAAGTATTCGGGCGGCGGCAGGTCGGTCATTCCCGCCGATATCCCCGCCGAAATTTCCGATAAAGTTAAGGATATCACGCGCGCGGTATACTCCGCGCTAAACATGCGCGGCATTGTGCGCTTCGACTATCTTCTTGACGGAGAGGAGGTCTATTTAAGCGAAGTCAACACCGTGCCCGGCTCGCTCGCGTGGTATCTGTTCGCGCCGTCGTTCAGGGCGTTTTACCCGATATTGAAGGCCGTCATCGCTCAGGCCGTGGCCGACTATAGCGATACCAGCTCCAAACTGGTCTTAAAGACGGGCATACTCTCCTCCGTGCCGGAGAGCGGAGGTAAAATCAAATAAACTTAAATTGGCGGGGTGCGCGGCAAACATTGCTGCGCACCCCGCCATATGTCTGCCCATTCATTTGACAAATACCGGCCTCTTTTTATATAATTATAGGCGAAATCAAGCGTAAAAGGAGGCACTCAATGCCCGAAAAGATAAAGATGGCCACGCCGCTCGTCGAGATGGACGGCGACGAGATGACGCGCATTCTCTGGAAGTGGATAAAGGAGATCCTTATAGAGCCGTACGTCGATTTAAAGACGGAGTACTACGACCTCGGCCTTCCCGAGAGGGACAGGACGGATGATAAGGTGACGGAGGACGCGGCGCTCGCTACAAAGAAGTACGGCGTCGCCGTAAAGTGCGCCACCATAACCCCTAACGCCCAGCGCGTGGAGGAGTACAAGCTCAAAAAGATGTGGAAGAGCCCCAACGGCACCATAAGGCGGATCTTAGACGGAACCGTGTTCCGCGCGCCAATAATCGTAAAGGGCATAACGCCCTATGTGCCCGGCTGGAAACAACCCATAGTGCTCGCCCGTCACGCCTACGGCGATATCTATAACTCCATCGAGGCCCGCGCGCAGGCGGGCGACAGCGCCTACCTCGTCGTGTGCGACAAGGACGGCAACGAGGTCTCGCGCCAGCTTATTAAGCAGTTTCCCGGCGAGGGTATCGTGCAGGGAGTGCACAACCTCGATAAATCTATCGCAAGTTTTGCAATAAGCTGCTTCAACTACGCCTTAGAGAACAAAATTCCCCTCTGGTTCGGCGCAAAAGACACCATTTCAAAGACGTACGACCACCGCTTCAAGGATATCTTCAACGAGATATATGAGAGGGACTATAAGGAGAAGTTCGAGGCGGCGGGCATATATTTCATGTACACCCTGATAGACGACATCGTGGCACGCATAGTGCGCAGCGAGGGTGGCGTTCTGTGGGCGTGCAAGAACTACGACGGCGACGTCATGAGCGATATGGTGGCAACTGCCTATGGTTCGCTCGGCATGATGAGCTCCGTCCTTGTCTCGCCCGAGGGCAACTACGAATACGAGGCGGCGCACGGCACCGTAACCCGCCACTACTACAAGTATTTAAAGGGGGAGGAGACTTCCACAAACTCGGTAGCCACCATCTGGGCGTGGACGGGCGCGCTTGCAAAGCGCGGCGAGCTCGACAATATCCCCGAGCTCACGGCCTTCGCCAAAAAGCTTGAAAGGGCGGTCATCGATACGATAGAGAGCGGCGAGATGACGGGCGACCTGATTCCCCTGTTCAGGCGCGAGGGCGTCACTCCCAAAAAGCTCGAGAGCCGCGAATTTTTGCAGGCAGTCGCTTCGCGGCTGTAATAATGTGCCATATTGTGAGTGCACCCTGTGCGGGGCGGCATGCCGCCCCGCA
>DVHB01000033.1 GCA_018712405.1 Candidatus Coproplasma stercoripullorum | reverse complement strand
GTAAGGGACAGCGCGTTCAAGCGTAGCCGCCGCGGGGCAGACTTTTGTCTGCCCCGCGGCTTTTAAATCTTCTAATTAATTTTGCCATGCAAAAAGCGGACAAAACCGCGCTAAATTGCGGCAAAAACGGCATAGGACCCGCCGAAATATAAGCTGCGCTTTTAACAGAAGTATAAGCAGACGGTATACGGGTATAAGAAATAATTAAGTTTGCCCGCCGCTCTAATGTTTGACAGAGTGCAAACTTTGTCGTACAATAGCCGTGAAATTGAAAGGTGGGAAATATGTCCGTGCCATTTGCACAGGCTCTTGCGGCGCGGCATGATGAGAGCGGCGTTCGGTTTTTTGCGCGGAGGGCATTGTTTTTGCGTGCATTTCAGGCGTCGGCGCTTGTGCGCCCCATTTGTGAACGCCGTCTGCGTGCTTTTGCCGCGTGCGGGCGTTTATTTTTTTGTAGAGATCGCGCCTTAAGCGGCGCGTTAAAGTTACTTAGCCGAGTGCTAATAGCTTTAAATCAGGTTCAAGCTTTTATCGCTCGGCCAAATAGTTGCGAACGCAACTAATGCGGCCTTGCGCCTGTATTTAAGCCATATATTGCGGCCTTTTCAGGTATAGCCGGATCACGGTGAGGTTATGAAGACAGTTAAAAAGGGCATAAACAAAAAATATTTTATAATAGCGGCCGTTGTGCTCGTGCTCGCTGCACTCCTCGTCGCCGCCTTTTTAGTGGGCGGAGCGGAGCGTTCGGGCAGCGTGTCGGACGAACTCACCGACGCCGTTCTGCACGAGGACAAGAAGATAGACCTCTTCGGCTGGGAGGTCAACCCCGCGGCGATCTCGGCGTTCATAGTCACGGCGGTGTTGCTTATTTTCGCCATATGTGTGCGCGTATTTGCTGTTCCCCGCTTCAAAGAGGTGCCCGGCAAGTTCCAGATGCTCATTGAAAAGCTGGTCGACTTCTTCGACAATATGGCCAAAACCAACAGTCCCCGTTCCAACGGCTTTTTGGGCTGTTATATCTTCTCCGCGGGCTGCTATATCTGTATAGGCACGCTGTTCGAGCTGCTCGGAATTCAGGTGATAGCCGTCAACGGAGAACCGGTTTCCCTCCCCGCGCCCCTTTCTGATATCAACGCAGCCATAGCCATGGGCTTTATGAGCTATATATTAATTCTCGTGGGCGGCATAGTCAAAAACGGCGGCCGCGGCCTCGGGCTTGCGCTCAAAGAGTTCTCGCTGCCCATATCCATGAGCTTCCGTCTCTTCGGCGCGCTCCTTTCGGGACTGCTCGTCACCGAGCTTGTTTATTATACCATATCCTTGAGCATAGTGCTGCCCGTGGTGGTGGGCGTGCTCTTCACGTTGCTGCACGCGCTCATACAGACGTACGTGCTCGTCGTGCTCACCGCAACATACTTCGGCGAAGTCACCGAGCCCTCGCCCAAAAAGCGCGAAAAGAAGGCGCGCGTTCCTATAAATTTAAAGGCCGCCGCTGCGAAATAATTCGGTCAAAAAAAAGCAAAAAATTATCTAATCGAAAATTAAAAAATTAATTAAAAATTAAATTAAAACTTAATTAAAATTAATTAAAAATAAAATCCACAGGCAATTTCGGAGGAATTTTTATGAAAATTGCAAAGAGAGTTACAGGGCTTTTAGTAGCTTTCCTGCTCGCCTTGATGGTGGGCCTTGTAGTAGTTTCGGCAGTGCAGGCCGCGGATTCCGTTCCCGCCGCCGCAGATACCTATGTGGCGGCAACCTCGTCGGACACGACGGATGAAGAACAGGCTGAAGAGCCTGCGGCAGCCGAGGCCGACGCAACCAGCGGAAAGGCTATAGCGGCCGGTCTTGCGATAGGCCTTGCGGCGCTCGGCGGCGCGATAGGCATGGGCCTTGCCATAGCCAAGGCGTCTGAAGGCATAGCCCGCCAGCCTGAGGCTTCGGGCAACATACGTTCAACGATGATGCTCGGCCTCGTATTTGTCGAGACGGTAGTAATTTACGCACTCATCGTGTCGGTGCTGCTCATATTCGTGCTTTAAATCCGGTTAAATCCTGCGGCGCAATATTTTGCGTGCATTTATACAATATTTAAGGTCATGCAGCTGCGCCGTTTAAACGCCGCACCCCATTAAAATAATGCTTCGCCCGCCGCCGCTTGCGCAGGCCGCGGCGGCGGGCGCGAGGTGATTTTTTATGCCTTTGAATATCGACTGGCAGCAGATATTGCTGCACGTTTTTAACTTTATAATACTTGCCACCGGCCTCACGTTCATACTCTTCAAGCCGGTGCGCAAATTCATGCGCGAGCGCGAGGAAAAGTATAAAAAGGCCGCCGCGGAGCACGCGCAGAAGGTCGCCGAGATAGAGCAGCTCGATAAAGAGCACGCCGAAAAGCTCGCGGGGCTTGACGCCGAACTCGAGGCGCACCGCAAAGAGGTAGTTGCCCAGGCTGAAAAGCGCGGACGCCAGATAGTCGCCGACGCCGAGGAAGAGGCGCGCGGAATAGTGGAGGCCGGCAGGAAGCGCTCGGAAGACGAACGCGCCGCCTATATCGCGGGCGCGGGCAGCGAGATCGCCGATATGGTCGTAAAGTCTGCCGAAAAACTGCTCGTAGTGGGCAGCTCGCCCGAGAGCGACAGGGCGCTCTATGACAGCTATTTAAAGACCGCCGAAAAGGACATAACGGTGAGCGGCATTTCAAAAGAAGCGCGCGCCGCAATGGCCTCCAGGCTGACGCAGACCAAGGCCCCCGCGGCAGGTCCTTCCGACGAAGTTGCCGAGGCCGTGGGCGAGGCCGCGCTCGCCGCTATAGAGCACGGCAGGACGGCGGAGAGCGACGGCGCCGTGTACGACGAATTTTTGAAGAGCGTGAGCGGAGGCGGCGATGAAAAACAATAACGTCAAAGATAAAAAGCCGCTTGCGGCAAAGCTGTTTTGCATAACTCCCCCTACGGCGGGGCAGAGGGAGGGGATACTCTCCTACCTCGAGGGCAAATACGGCTCCCGTCCCGAACTTGAGATAATTCACGACGATTCGCTCGTCGGCGGCTTCCGTCTGGAGTGCGGCGGCGATATATACGACTGGTCGGCGCGCGGCAGCGTTCAGAAAATAAAGAGCGATTTGAACGGCGCGGTGCCCGCCCCTTTCCATGCCGAAGAGGCTCCCTCGGCGGCGGCAAGGCTGTATTGCGTGACCCCGCCCACGCCCGAGCAGAGGCACGGCATCGCCGACTTTTTGCAAAAGACCTACGGCGTGCGCCCTGAAATAGAGATCGTAATAGACAGGGCCGTTGTTGGCGGTTTCCGCCTGGAGTACGGCGACAACGTGTTCGACTGGTCGGCCCAGGGCAGGATAAACAAACTAAAAGAGGACATAAAGGCCTCTGCAAACGTCACCACCCTTCTGAGGGAATCGGTCGACAGTTTAAAGAGCGCCATAAACAATTGGTCAATGCCGCTTGCCGCACACGAGACGGGCAAGGTGCTCTCCGTTGGCGACGGCATTGCGCGCATAGACGGCCTGGACCTCGTCGAATACGGCGAGATAGTCGCCTTTGAATGCGGCATAAAGGGCATGGTGCAGGAGCTCGGCGAGGGCAGCGCAGGCGTCATTCTCTTCGGCGACGACAGGGAAGTCGAAGAAGGCAGTACCGTGTACCGCACGGGCAAGACGGCGGGCGTACCTGCCGGCGAAGGGCTGATAGGCAGGGTGGTAGACGCCCTCGGCACGCCCATCGACGGCGGCGGAGCGATAGAGGCAAAGGCATATATGCCCATAGAGGCTCCCGCCCCCGGCATTGTCGACCGCCAGCCGGTAAACAGGCCGCTTGAAACGGGCATACTCGCGATAGACTCCATGTTCCCCATAGGCAGGGGCCAGCGCGAACTGATAATCGGCGACAGGCAGACGGGCAAGACGGCCATCGCAACCGATGCCATCCTGAACCAGAGGGGCAAGGACGTCGTATGCATATACGTCGCCATAGGCCAGAAGGCCAGCTCGGTCGCCCGTCTCACGGAGATGCTTAAAAGACGCGGCGCTATGGATTATACGGTAATCGTGTGCGCATTCGCGAGCGACAGCGCTTCGCTGCAGTATATTGCGCCCTATTCGGGCTGTGCCATGGCCGAATATTTCATGCGGCAGGGCAGGGACGTGCTCATCGTGTACGACGACCTATCAAAACACGCCGTGGCATACCGCGCCCTTTCGCTTCTGCTCGGCAGATCTCCCGGCCGCGAGGCATATCCGGGCGACGTGTTCTATCTTCACTCCCGCCTTCTGGAGCGCGCGGCGCACCTTTCGGATGAGAACGGCGGCGGCTCGATAACGGCGCTGCCCATAGTCGAAACGCAGGCGGGCGACATTTCGGCATATATCCCCACGAATATAATTTCAATAACCGACGGTCAGATATTTCTGGCGAGCGACCTGTTTTTCTCGGGCCAGCGCCCTGCGGTAAACGTCGGCATATCCGTAAGCCGTGTGGGCGGCGACGCCCAGACCAAGGCCATGAAGTCGATAGCAGGCCCCTTGCGTCTCGATCTGGCGCAGTACAGGGAGATGGAGGTGTTCATGCAGTTCTCGTCTGACCTCGACGACGCCACCAAAAAGCTGTTGATGTACGGCAAGAGCCTGATGATGCTTCTCCGTCAGCCGCAGTCAAGTCCCCTGCATATGTATCAGCAGGTAATATTGCTTGCGGCTGCGCTCGGACACGGCATGGAGAGCATTTCGGCCGACGATATCCCCGATTTCAAAGTGAAACTCCTCGAATATTTCGACGAGACACGGGCCGAAATCTGTGAAGAGGTAAAGTCGGGCGCAAAGCTTTCGGACGAGATCAAGACCAAGATAGCGGAAGTATCCAAACAATTTGCCGAAAAATATAATTCCGCAAAAACTAATTAAATAATAATTAATTTAAATTTATTATTTAATTAAATTTAATTAAAAATTAATTTTTTAATGATTATTGCGCCGTCGCATATATCGGAACAGTTTCTACATTATAATGCGGTCAAAAGCGTAAACCATTCAGTTATGGCCATATGTTTCGTCCATGAAAGCTCCCGTTAAAAAGCGGAAATTATATTGCGGAGTAATTTATTTAAAATAAATACTTTGCGCAAAGCGAATTTCCCGCAGTAAAGTTTAGCGAGCCGGCGAGAGCGTTAAAAACTTTACAAGGAATAAATCTTTTACTTTAGCAAGTTTCAAAACTAATAACGACGAAAAACGGCAAGGCGGAATTTATTTTCGCCGTTAAGCCGTTTTACGACAAAATAAAAGAAAGTCGCATCAAAGATTTTTGCGCAGCAAAAAGATTTGGGCGAGCAGTATTGTATGCCTAATATCCAGGGAATCAAAAAGAGAATAGAGAGCATAAAGGAGACGCGCAAGATCACCAACGCGATGTATCTCATCTCCTCCACGAAGATGCGCAAGGCCAAGGCCGATCTCGACAGAACGCGTCCTTACTTCGAAGCTCTCCGAGTAGAGATAAAGCGTATATTCCGTCAGGGCGACATGCCCGCGGAGAACCGCTATTTCTACCCCGTGAACGTAAAGGAAAAGCTCACGGGTACGTTTGCCTGCCTTCTCATCACAGGCGACAAGGGCCTTGCGGGCGCTTATAACTACAACGTCATCAAAAAGGCCATGGAGCTCGTGGAGAGCGGCAGCGACGTAAAATGGTACGTCGTAGGTGAATACGGCCGCCAGCTTTTGAAACAGCGCGGAATATCCGTTGAAAAGAGCTTTATATATACCGCGCAGAATCCCACCATGCACCGCGCCAGGGAGATTTGCAGTCTCCTTCTTGAGGAGTTCGAGAGGGGGGCGTTTACCAAGATATATGTGGCATATACCGATATGCGCGGCATGACTGACGAGGCCATGCTCACGAGAATACTTCCCTTCCACCGCAAGGAATTCGTGGTGGATACCGTGGAAGAGCCCGTGCGCGCGCCATTTGAATATACCCCGTCGGTCGAAGTCGTGCTCGACAACATAATGCAGAGTTATATAGCGGGCTTTATTTACAGCGCCCTTGTAGATAGTTTCTGCAGCGAACAGCACGCGCGCATGACGGCCATGAAGGCCGCCAACGACAACGCCGAAAAACTTATATCCGAACTGTCCGTTCAGTACAACAGAATGCGCCAGGCGGCAATAACGCAGGAGATAACCGAAGTGGCCGCGGGCGCAAAGGCACAGCTTAAAAATAAAGGAGAGGCTTTAAGTGAATAAGGGTAGAATAGTGCACATTTCCGGCCCCGTCACCGACGTCAGGTTTGAGGGCGAGCTGCCCAAGATAAAGGACGCGCTCTGCGTTATAAAGGACGGTAAAAAACTTGTAATGGAAGTCGCCCAGCAGGTTGCGGGCGACGTGGTGCGCTGCATAATGCTCGGCGCGTGCGAGGGCCTCTCGCGCGGGACCGAGGTTATCGCCACAGGCGACGTGATAAACGTGCCCGTGGGCGAGGTCACTTTGGGCAGAATGTTCAACGTTCTGGGCGAGCCGATCGACGGCAAGCCCGCCCCCGAGGCTGAAGAGAGATGGCCCATACACCGCAAGGCGCCCTCGTTCGAGGAGCAGAGCCCCGTGGCGGAAGTACTCGAAACGGGCATAAAGGTCATAGACCTCATGGAGCCGTACGCCAAGGGCGGCAAAATAGGCCTTTTCGGCGGCGCCGGCGTCGGCAAAACGGTGCTCATTCAGGAACTCATACACAACGTCGCCATGGAACACGGCGGCTATTCGATATTCACGGGCGTGGGCGAGCGCTCGCGCGAGGGCAACGACCTCTGGCGCGAAATGCAGGTCAGCGGCGTCGCCGATAAAACCGCGCTCGTGTTCGGTCAGATGAACGAGGCGCCCGGCGTGCGTATGCGCGTGGCGCTCACGGGTCTGACCATGGCAGAGTACTTCCGCGACAAAGAGCACAAAGACGTGCTTTTATTCATAGACAACATCTTCCGCTTCGTGCAGGCGGGCAGCGAGGTGTCTACACTTCTGGGGCGCATGCCTTCGGCGGTTGGCTACCAGCCCACGCTCGCCAACGATATGGGCGAACTTCAGGAGCGCATAGCCTCCACAAGAGAGGGCTCGGTAACCTCCGTGCAGGCGGTATATGTGCCCGCGGACGACCTCACCGACCCCGCCCCCGCAACTACCTTCGCCCACCTTGACGCGACCACCGTTTTAAGCCGTAAAATAGTTGAACAGGGCATATATCCTGCCGTAGATCCGCTCGAATCTTCCTCGCGCATACTTGAGCCAGAAATCGTGGGCAAGGAGCATTACGAAACGGCGCGCCGCGTGCAGGAGACGCTGGAAAAATACAACGAACTGCAGGATATAATCGCAATCTTGGGCATGGACGAACTGGGCGAGGACGATAAGCGCATAGTTTACCGTGCCCGCAAGATCCAGAGGTTCCTCTCGCAACCTTTCCACGTTGCCGAAAAGTTTACGGGCATCAAGGGCGTATATGTGCCCATGAGCGAGACGGTAAAGGGGTTCAAGGCTATAATCGACGGCGAAATGGATGACTACCCCGAGGCCGCGTTCTACAACGTGGGGACTATCGATGATGTCATCAAAAAAGCCGAAACTTTAAAATAAAATGGGTTCACAAATTTTTACGGCTGGCCGAGCCGTAAAAATTTCGTGATTTGAGGGGCCTTCTCGCGCGGCGCGCGGTGATGTAGC
>DVHB01000032.1 GCA_018712405.1 Candidatus Coproplasma stercoripullorum | reverse complement strand
CCTGCTGTAGCGGATTGCAGGTACAGGGCACCGCTAACTCCCCGCCTAGCACAGCTTATTTATTGTAGCAGAAAAGCAAATTTATTGCAAGCGTTTACTTTATTTTTTTGCGCAAAATAAATATTGACTTGACTTTTTGTGGCGCTTGGCATAAAATTTAATGGTAAGATTTGGCCGCGATTACCCGCGGCGCTTCAATGAATAAAGGAGAATATTTGTATGGCTGAAAATTGTTCGCACGACTGCGCATCGTGCGGTGAAGACTGCCCTTCGCGCGAGGGGGCAAGTCTTAAAAAACAGCCCCACGCCATGAGTGATATAAAGCGTGTTATAGCTGTTGTGAGCGGCAAAGGCGGCGTGGGTAAGTCGATGACGTGCGCGCTTTTGGCTGCGGCATCGCAGGCAAAAGGTAATGTTACCGCCGTCATGGATGCAGACATAACCGGCCCTTCGATTCCAAAGATGTTCGGCGTGCACGATAGAGCGAGGGGGGACGAGTTCGGAATCTATCCGTGCGTATCCCAAGAAGGCGTGCAGATGATGAGCATGAACCTGCTTTTAGAGAACGAGGACGACCCCGTCGTCTGGCGCGGCGCGCTCATATCCGGCACGGTTTTGCAGTTCTGGACGGACGTGATATGGCAGGGTGTAGACTTTATGTTTGTCGATATGCCTCCCGGAACGGGAGACGTACCGCTTACGCTCTTCCAAAGTATCCCTTTGGACGGCATAATCGTCGTGACGACCCCGCAGGATCTCGTTGGAATGATAGTTTCAAAGGCCATAAACATGGCTCAGATGATGAACGTGCCTATTCTCGGCATAGTGGAGAACATGAGCTATCTCACCTGTCCCGACTGCGGCAGAAAGATAAGCGTTTTCGGCGAAAGCGTAGTCGATTCGATCGCGCTCGAGCATAATATCCCCGCCGTAGCCAAAGTACCCATAGACAGGGAGCTCACGCTCGCTGCAGACTCGGGCAAGATAGAGGAGGTAGAGAACAATTATCTTTCAGACTTCTTCGATAAAATTGTTGCCGAGCTTAAAGACAAGCCTTTGGCAACGTTACGGCAGAATAGCAGTAAAAAGTAATATATGGTAATAAAGACTACGCCGCGGCAACTGGATAGTTGCCGCGGCGTAATTTTTTTGTTAATGATTTTTATATAGTACTATGTGTGATATAATTATATGTTTTTTTAATTAAAATTAGGGCGCAATTTGCAGTCGCACCCCAACTATATGCTTGTTATTCAGTATTCATCGTCCGGCAGGCCGTTCTTTTCGGGCAAAAATTTCCAGTAGCGTACGGGCATATATCCCTTCATTTGCTTTTCGTGCGGGCGCTCCTTTATGTTTACGCTCGCGTAGTATTTCTTCCACAGATTTTCAAACACCTTTTCATATTCCGAAAGGTAGACTTCCGCGTCGCCGACCTCAGCCATGAACCACGTTTTTCCGTCGCACAGCGCCGCCTTTTTTCTTTTTGTGTCGTGTATCACAAACTTCTGCTCGCCCATACGCGCCTTAAAGTGCGGGGCGATCAGATCGGTTATGTCGTTGTCGGGCGAGTATGGGGCGTACAGTGCTCCGTTCGCTGTCTCCATAAAGCGTAAAAAACCCTTCATCTTGTGCAGCTCACCTGTGACGCGCTCGATTATCGCCGTCATCTCTATGATTGTAGGCTCAGAGAGCATTCTGCGTACGGGGCGGCCCCTGTTTACGAGCAGTTTTATATATTCAAATGCCGTTTGCTCCTTCAGCGAATCGCAGCTTCTCAGTGCAAGATCTATATCTCCCGCAGCAAATCTGTCAAGCTTATCTAACTTGGCGCGCACCCGTGCGACCTTTTCGTTGTCTGTTTTAACGGTAATTATCTCTGAGTCAAAGCTGAGCTGCCTGTTTTTCTGCGACGTTATGACCGCGCCGCTCTCCCTGTAGGCGACGAATACGGCGGTGTAAAAGCTCTCCGCCGTGCCGTCAGTGATAAAAACTTTCATAATTCCCCTGTGAGGGCGCTGAGTGCGTTTTCATGATCGGAAAACAGCGAAAGCTGTTCGTTACAAACGTCTGTACGGTTCTTCTCGTCGATCAGAAGCGCCGCCCGCGCGGCGTTTCCTTCTGCGCCGTAAAACTTGCCTTTACACGTGATGAAGTGCTTGGCCCTCTTTAATACTATGCGCATTTTTGCAAGATTATCGAAGCCGAGCGCACAAAATCTTCGCGCTTCGGTGATTTTGTAGGCGCTCTTTGAGCCTATCCCCGGCACGCGCAGCAGCATCTCGAGGGGAGCGGTGTTTATCTCCACGGGGAATAGGTGCATGTTTTTGAGAGCCCATGCACACTTCGGGTCGTAATCTGTGCACAGATTCTCGCCTTCGCCGCACAACTCGTTCACGTCGAATCCGTAAAAGCGTATCAGCCAGTCGGCCTGATAGAGTCTGTGCTCGCGCAAAAGCCCCGCAGGGTTTGCGGGGAGCAGCGGGCTCTTTATCACGGGAATGTAAGAGGAGTAATAAACTCTCTTCAGCTCCATATGCCGATACAGGTACTCTGTCAGGCGTAGTATGTGTCCGTCGCTCTCGGGCGAGGCGCCGACTATCATCTGCGTGGTCTGCCCGGCCGGTAGAATGCGCCCGCGCCGCACTTTATTCTCCCTGTCGTAAATCATGGCGCTATGCAACTTTTTCATGGGGGTAACGAGGCTGTCTTTTGTCTTTTGCGGTGCAAGCAGTTTCAGTGATTTTTCGGATGGGAGCTCTATGTTATAGCTCATTCTGTCGACATATTTTGCCGCCTTCAGCGCCAGCCCCTCGTCGGCGTGCGGTATACCCTTTAGATGGATGTAGCCGTTGAAGTTATATTGTTTCCGCAACTTTATCACCGTTTCGACGAGCAATTCCATAGTTTTGTTCGGCGTGTCGAACACGGCCGAGGAGAGGAAGAGACCTTCGATATAGTTTCGTTTATAAAAATTTATGGTCAGTTCGCATATTTCGTCGGGAGTTATTCTTGCACGCCGCACGTCGGCAGAACGGCGGTTGGGGCAGTATTCGCAATCGTATTCGCATTCGTTGCTCATCAAAATTTTAAGCAGAGAGATACATCTCCCGTCGGGGGTAAAGGAGTGGCAAATTCCCCCGACGGAAGCGTTCCCCAGCCCGCCCTTTCTGTTCGCCCGTTTTGAACCTGAAGAGGAGCAGGAGACGTCGTATTTGGCGCTTTCGGTTAAAATCTGAAGTGTGTATGCGTCTAACATGTCATGTATCCCGTTCTGCAAATGTCTGCGGTAAACCCGTGCCGCATAACCCGAAACAATGGCCAGGTAGCTACAAACATTTGTTTATAGGTGCATTATAGCACTGAGTTTACACTTTGTCAAACGTTTGTTTACAATTTTTTCGCCAAAATTTTCCATTGTGATTTTGCCCGATTGGCCGTGGTATAATGGTAGCGTGGAAATAAAAGGCTACCTATTGACGCGGGGGAAAACCTGTGGTACAATACAGGTAGCCTTATTCTTTGCGGAGGATAAGGCAAGTGGCAGACATAGGTTGGCTGTTCGGCTGGGCGAAAGAAAACGCGATAGATATACCTTTGAACGCAGACGGTACGGCAAACATTCCAAAGCTGTTCGAACTGTATGACGAATGGCGAGAGAGGAACGGAGGCTCAAGCGGGACTAAATCTTTTCCCAAACCGCCCAAGGCTTATTCGTTCAATCGTCTAAATACAAAGCACCATAAAGACCACGCCAAAGAAATGGGCTTTAAAAACCCGAAAGAATACGAAGCCGCAGCCGTTGAGTTCTTTAACAGCGACAGAGGCGTGCTATACTATAGCGAGGCGAGAAACCGATACTATCGCTATGAAGAGAAAACTGGCATTTTTTGTGTAAGTATGGATGGAGTTGTGAATACTTTTAACATTTACTCCAAAAAGAAATTTGATTTAATCAAAAGGCAGGATAAATTACATGAATAGTAAAGTAAGGTGTCCCGTATGTGGAACAGAATTTAAGGGCGGTTCCTTTGATGATTGTCCATACTGTGACTGGACATATGAATTTGACGATTATACTGGTATGGAGAACGATACGGATGGTGTAAACCCTATTTCACTTAATCAGGCAAAAAAACTCTTCTCCGAAGGGAAAAACATATGGGGCGACCCGTTGCCCCCGCGAAAGTAAATAAAAGAACTCTAAGAGCGCCAAGGCGAAAGCCGAGGCGCTTTTTTCATGCTCAAAAAAGGAGGCTACTCAAGTGGCGAAGCTTACAGACCGTCAGCGAAAGCCTTTGTTTATCTGACACGGCAGGTCATATGCGCAATTTTCACTTATATTTCATTAATGTGTAAATAAAATCTAATATATTTGTGCTAAAAGTGTTTTAATAATAGGTAGCCAAGGTTAAAATAAATTAATGGCGCATAGCGCCTAAACTGATATACTACACCTAATAAAGGCGGAGAAATTATGAAAGTTCTTATTGTTGATGACGAAGAGATGATTCGCAATGTGCTCAAAGAGTATGTTGAGTTTGAAGGAAACGAAGCGTTCGAGGCTGCCGACGGCATGGAGGCCGTGCGTATGTGCCGCGATAACGATTACGACATTATCCTTATGGATGTAATGATGCCGCGGTTGGACGGATTTTCTGCCGTAAAGGAGATAAGAAAGACCAAGGACATCCCCGTCATCATGCTTTCGGCGCGGGGGGAGGAGTATGACAAGCTCTTTGGCTTTGAAATAGGTGTCGATGACTATGTGACCAAACCTTTCTCTCCCAAGGAGGTAATGGCGCGCATAAATGCAGTCACAAAGCGTCGCGCCGGCAAGGAAGAACCTAAAAACGATGTGTATAAATTTGAAGGGCTTACCATAGACATGGCGGGCAGGAATGTATATGTTGACGGCGAAAAGGCCGAGCTAACGCCAAAGGAATATGAAATTTTATTCTACTTCGTGAAGAACAGGGGTATAGCTTTAACGCGCGAAAAACTACTTATGGACGTGTGGGGCTTTGATTTTTACGGCGATGACAGAACTGTTGATACGCATATAAAGATGCTGCGCAGTAATCTGAAACAATACAGAAAATTTATAGTGACCTTAAGGGGATTGGGGTATAAATTTGAAGTCTGAAAAAAAAGGGCTGAAGAGGCTGAGGAGTCTGAATATCACCCTTTGGAAATATTTTTGCCTTTTTGCGGTTGTCCTTATCTTATTGATCGGCTTGATATGTTATATAATCGTTGAAAATTCTTTCCGTACTTTCATGCAGGAAAAGATACGCACGGTGGGTTTTTCGGTGAGCGAAAGGCTGGAAGAAGCAATGAATATGAGACCGGTAGCCGCATACAGGGAGATGGACGAGTACATCATGGAGCAGTCGGTCGAAAACGGCGTGAATATTGCCGTGCTTACACCCGAAGGCGAGGTGGTGTTGCCTGTTGCCGAAAGGCTGAGCGACAGCGAACGCAATTATTGGCTTGAAGTAAATGATTGCGTAAATAAAATGTTTGAAGGGAGCGACAATTCTGCCACAATCTATGCGGAAGGCGGAGTATTTACTTATGCCGCAAAAACCGCGTTTGCAGCTGCGCCTGCGACAGATAACTATATAGTAGTGCGTTATTCGCTCGATATAGCCAACAACACGATGAGCACGGTGCAGCGTTACATGATAATTTTGGGCGTGTTTTCCATACTCATAGCCTTTTTGATTGCATACAGCATGGCGCAGAAGGTTTCTGATCCGCTCAAGAATCTCACGGCTACGGCAAATAAGATGGCGAAGGGCAACTACGATGTTAAGTTTGCGTCTGCGGAATACCAGGAGATAGCGCAACTCTCGGATGCGCTGAACTACGCCTGTGCCGAGATTAAAAAGACCGACGGCTTTCAGAAGGAGTTGCTTGCAAATGTTTCGCATGACTTACGCACGCCGCTCACCATGATAAAAGCTTACGCTTCCATGATAAAGGAAATTTCGGGCGACAATCCCGAAAAGCGCAATCAGCATCTGCAGGTCATTATCGATGAGGCAGACAGGCTCACCGGGCTTGTGAACGATGTTCTGAATATGTCGAAGATAAGTTCAGATATCAATCAGATAAACAAAAAGGTATTCAATCTAACCGACTTTTTGTACGGTATAATGAAGAAGTTTGAGTATCTACGCGACATGCAGGGCTACACTTTTATGATAGATATCGATTCCGACCTGTATACCTACGCAGACGAGGAGAAGATAGGTCAGGTGCTCTATAACCTGATATCCAACGCCGTGAATTATACGGGCGAGGATAAGACGGTGTATGTAAGCCTGAAATATGAGCCAGAGCGCAGAAGAATAAAGTTTAAGGTGCGCGATACGGGCAAGGGCATATCCAAAGAGGATCTGCCCGCCATATGGGACAGATATTACAGAGTCAAAGAAAATCACGCCCGTCCCGTAAAGGGCACTGGTCTGGGCCTTGCGATAGTAAAGACCATACTCGAAAAGCATGCTTTCGATTTCGGCGCCGATTCGGAGCTAGGCAAGGGTTCTGAATTCTGGGTGGACTTTCCTGAAGTTCCGCCTGAACTTCCTGAGAAGGAGACTGCTGAAGGCGGCGACGGAACGGAAATAGCCGAAAGCGGCGAAAAGTCCGATAAAAATGATAAGACGGACGACGCCGGTAAAGCTGAGAGCGAGAGTAAACATTCAAAGAAAAAGAAGTAAAATCTGCTTTAATAAAAAATTCCGCACGATTCCGTGCGGAATTTTTTATTAAAGCCTGCCCCGTGTGCTTGACTGAAAGTTTATTCGGTGTTAAAATATTTCGGAACATATGTTCGTGATTTTCTTTGTCTTGCTGCAAGACATATTTGTTGTAAAAAGACCGCATACGGTTTATAATTAAACGGTAGACTTTTTGTACGGAGGATAAAATGGCGCTCAGACTGGTAAAGGCAAGCTATGAATACAAGTCGCTTATAGATGACATGATGGAGGAGTGGCTGGCGCACTACGACGGTCATGACAAAAATGAACTGACGCCGCGCGCAATATTCAAAAACGACTACCGTGACTTCGATTACTATATTTCCCACCTTGAATACGATGAGCCGCAGGACGGTAAGGTGCCAGATTCTACATTTTTTTGTTTCGACGAGGAGCGCAATATTATGGTGGGGGCCGTAAATATCAGACACTATCTCTCCGACTATCTCTTAAAGTACGGCGGCCACATTGGCGACGGCATAAGGCCGAGCGAGAGAAGAAAGGGCTACGCCACAAAGATGATATCACTCGCGCTTGCGGAGTGCAGAAAGCTCGGTCTGGAGCGCGTGCTCATGGTATGCGACAGGGATAACACAGGTTCGGCGAAGTCGATAATCAATAACGGCGGCGCTCTTGAAAACGAGGTTGAAAAGGACGGCGTCGTCGAGCAGCGGTATTGGATAGAACTCAGATAATTTTGTATAAATTTTAACCGAATACTCAACATGGAAAAATTTATTTTAAAGTCAAAATTTCAGCCTACGGGCGACCAGCCCGAGGCCATACGGGAGCTCACGGAGGGTGTTTTGGACGGCATACGCACGCAGGTGCTCGTCGGCGTCACTGGCAGCGGCAAGACGTTCACTATGGCGAACATAATAAAGAACGTAAACCGCCCCACGCTTGTGATAGCGCACAACAAGACGCTTGCCGCGCAGTTGTGCAACGAATTTCGTGAATTTTTTCCTGAAAACAGGGTGGAGTACTTTGTCTCATATTACGACTATTACCAACCGGAGAGCTATATCCCCTCGACAGATACCTATATCGAAAAGGATATGAGTCTCAACGACGAGATAGATAAACTTCGCAACTCGGCGACTGCCGCTTTGGGAGAGAGGAGAGACGTAATTGTCGTTGCCTCTGTGTCATGCATATACGGCCTGGGTGCGCCTGAGGAATATTTCCGTCTTTCGATATCGCTCCGCCCCGGGCAGGAGATGGAGCGTGACGCGCTGCTTCGCCGCCTCGTCGAGATTCAGTATTCGCGCAACGACATGGACTTCCACCGCGCGACATTCCGCGTGCGCGGCGATATAGTGGAGATTTTCCCCGCAAGCAACTCCGAAGTGGCAATACGCGTGGAATTTTTCGGCGACGAAATAGACAGAATATGCGAGGAGGACGCCGTTACCGGCAATATAATCTCAGAACTCAAGCATGTGTGCATATTCCCCGCCAGTCACTATGCTGTCGGCTCCGATAAGCTCGAGCACGCGCTTGCCATGATAGAGCGCGACATGCACGACGAAGTAAAGGCCTTCCGTGACGCGGGCAAACCGCTCGAGGCAGAGAGACTGGAACAGCGAACGACGTTCGATATAGAGATGATACGCGAGATAGGTTATTGCAGCGGCGTTGAAAACTACAGCCGCTACTTCGACGGGCGCAGCCCCGGCGAACCATCGTTTACCCTCCTCGACTATTTTCCCCGTGGTGAATTTCTCGTATTTATCGACGAGAGTCATATGACAATACCGCAGATACGCGCCATGTACCACGGCGACAGGAGCAGAAAGGAAAACCTCGTAAATTATGGATTCCGTTTAAAATCTGCCTACGACAACAGGCCGCTTACCTACGAAGAATTCGACGCGCGCGTGCCTCAGCTTATCTGCGTTTCAGCAACGCCCGCACCATACGAGCTCGAACAGTCGGGCAACACCATCGAACAGCTCATCCGTCCTACGGGCCTTCTCGACCCCGAAGTGGAGGTCAGGCCGACAAAAGGGCAGATAGACGATCTTCTCGGCGAGATAAAAAAGGCAATCGCGGCTCAGGGCAGGGTGCTTGTAACAACGCTTACAAAGCGCATGGCCGAGAGCCTGACAGATTATTTAAAGGAACATTCCTTAAAAGTCAAATACATGCACAGCGATATCGACGCGCTCGAGAGGATAGATATAATCAACGGCTTAAGAAGCGGCGAGTTCGATGTGCTCTGCGGCATAAACCTGCTCCGCGAGGGGCTCGACCTGCCCGAGGTAAAGCTCGTCGCCATTCTCGACGCCGACAAAGAGGGCTTTTTGCGAAGCGAAACTTCGCTCGTGCAGACGATAGGGCGTGCCGCTCGAAACGCAGAGGGCAGAGTCATCATGTATGCCGATACCATAACGGGCAGCATGAAGAGGGCGATAGACGAGACCAACCGCCGCCGCAAGATACAGGACGAATACAACAAGGCGCACGGCATTGTGCCCAGGACGATAATAAAGGAAGTAAAGAGCACGATAGGCATCACGGGCAAGAAGAAGGCCGGCGACGACATAAAGGCCGCCGATATCCCCGCCGAGATAGAAAAGCTGAAGGCGCTCATGGCGGTGGCCTCCGCCCAGCTCGACTTCGAGCGCGCCATAGAGATACGTGATACGATAAACGAGCTCAAAAAGCGCATGCGCACGGCTGGCAAAAGCGTACCGAAAAACTGAATTCGCAGAAGTAAATCAATTATCGCCGGCGCGGGCGCGCATTTTATGAATATATGAATAAAAGAATAAGGTATTTATGAAAGAAGAAATTTTTGTAAAGGGCGCAAAGGAAAATAATTTAAAGAATATCGACGTCCACATTCCCCGCAACACGCTCACAGTGTTCACCGGTCTCTCGGGCAGCGGCAAATCTACGCTCGCATTCGATACGATATTCGCCGAGGGGCAGAGGAGATATATAGAGAGCCTCTCGTCATATGCCCGCCAGTTTTTGGGACAGATGGAGAAGCCCGACGTCGAGTCTATCGACGGCCTCTCGCCCGCAATTTCCATAGACCAGAAGACGACTTCACACAACCCGCGTTCGACGGTGGGCACGGTCACTGAAATTTACGACTATTTCCGCCTCTTATTTGCCCGCGTGGGCATACCGCACTGTCCTAATTGCGGCAGGGAGATACGCAAGCAGTCTGTCGACGAGATAGCCGACAGGGTAATGGCCATGCCCGAGGGCAGCAAAATAATGGTGGAGGCGCCCATAGCCCGCGGCAAGAAGGGTGAGTTTGTAAAGGAACTTGCCGGCTTTAAAAAGAGCGGCTACGGCAGGGTGAAGATAGACGGCGCTGTGTACGACTTACAGGAAGAGATCCACCTGGAGAAAAATATTCGCCACAATATTGCCGTCGTTATAGACAGATTGGTGATAAAGGAGGGTATTTTAAAACGCCTTACCGACAGTCTTGAGGCGGCGTTAAAACTCGGTAACGGGCTGGTGATTATCGACAGCGGCGATAAAGAAGATCTGTATTCCTCCAACTATGCCTGCCCCGACTGCGGCATATCGATAGAGGAGATAGAGCCCCGTCTCTTTTCCTTCAACACGCCGTGGGGTGCCTGCCCCGAGTGCTCCGGCCTCGGCTTCAAACAGATAGTGGATCCCGACATGATCTGTCCGGATAAGACCAAGACGCTGCGCGAGGGTGCCATAAAGGTGAGCGGCTGGAATTTAGACAGTTCCTCCGTCACCCAGATGTATATAAATTCACTTGCAAAGCACTACAATTTCTCTCTCGACGTGCCCGTAAAAGACTTGCCCGATTGGGTGTATAATCTGCTTATGTACGGCAATAACGGAGAACAGATAGAGCTTGCCTACAATGCCTACCGCTTTAACGGTAGCTATAAGACAGCGTGGGAAGGGTTTGTAAACAACCTTCAGCGCCGCTACAACCAAACTTCTTCAGACAGTGTAAAGTGGGACATAGAGCGTTACATGCGCACTACCGACTGCCCCGTCTGCCATGGCAAGAGGTTGAAAAAAGAGGCGCTGGCGGTTACCGTCGGCGGCGAAAATATCGCGCAGGTATGCGATATGGCGGTGGACGATCTGGCGTCCTTTACCGATTTCTCCTTCTTTACGCCCACCGAACACATGATTGCCGACAGTATAGTAAGGGAGATAAACAACCGTCTCAGCTTTTTAAAGAATGTGGGGCTCGGCTATCTTACGCTATCACGCTCGGCGGCCACGCTCTCGGGCGGCGAGAGCCAGCGCATAAGGCTGGCCACGCAGATAGGCAGCGCGCTTACGGGTGTATTGTATATCCTCGACGAGCCATCTATAGGTCTGCATCAGCGCGACAATGAAAAGCTCCTGGCGTCATTGAAGGGCCTGCGCGATCTTGGCAATACTCTGATCGTGGTAGAGCATGACGAGGACACTATGCGCGAAGCGGACTATATCGTCGACATAGGCCCCAAAGCAGGCGTGCATGGCGGTGAGGTAGTCGCCTGCGGCACTCCGCAGGACATAATGAACTGCCCAAATTCGATCACGGGCGACTATCTTGCGGGAAGACGCAGAATAGAGGTCCCCGCCGTGAGAAAACAGCCGGACGGCAGATATCTTACGGTAAGGGGTGCAAGGCAGAATAATTTAAAGGGTATTGACGTGCAAATCCCCGCTGGCTTGATTACGGCCGTCACGGGCGTATCAGGCTCGGGCAAATCGAGCCTGGTGAACGAAATAATCTACCCCTATCTTGCCAACACCTTGAACGGCGCGCGTCAGCCGCAGGGCAAATTCGATAAGATCGAGGGGCTGGAGTATTTTGACAAAGTCATTGCCATAGACCAGCAGCCGATAGGTCGCACGCCCCGTTCAAACCCTGCAACGTATACGGGCGTGTTCACCATGATACGCGATCTGTTCGCCGCCACGCCCGACGCCAAGGAGCGCGGATACAAGAGCGGCCGCTTCTCGTTCAACATAAAGGGCGGCAGATGCGAGCATTGCGAGGGCGGCGGCATAATACAGATAGAGATGCACTTTCTGCCAGACATATACGTCCCCTGCGAGGTATGCGGCGGCAAGCGCTACAACCGCGAAACGCTGGAGGTGAAGTATAAGGGCAAGTCCATATCCGATGTGCTGGATATGACGGTGGAGGACGCTGCAGAATTTTTTAAGCCTATAGGCTCGATATACAATAAGCTGTCAACGCTCGTCGACGTCGGGCTCGGTTACATCAAACTCGGACAGAGCGCAACCACGCTATCGGGCGGCGAGGCGCAGAGGGTAAAACTTGCCACCGAGCTTTCAAAGCGCAGCACGGGCAAGACGTTCTATATCCTCGACGAGCCCACGACGGGCCTGCACACGTACGATGTGGACAAACTCATAAAAATTCTCGCCCGCCTACGCGAGGGCGGCAATACCGTGCTCGTCATTGAGCACAACCTCGACGTCATAAAAACATCAGACTGGATTATTGACCTCGGTCCCGAGGGAGGAGATAAAGGCGGCACGGTGATAGCCTGCGGCTCGCCCGAGGATATTGCAACTCACCCTGAAAGTTATACGGGTCAGTTCCTTAATAAAGTATTGTAACATGTATTTAAACGAATTTGCGTAGTACTATGTCACGCATAGCTATGTGATTTTATTAAAAATGCGGGCGGATTTGTCGCCCGCATACTTTTAAGGAGCAGGAATGAAGTTTTCTCATGTTGATGGCGGAAAAGAATTTGACTGGGGTAAAACCTCACAGTTATATGCAAAGTACAGAGATATCTATCCGCCTGAATTTTTAAACAGATTATGTGCCGCGGCAGATATCGCGACGGGTAAGAATATCCTTGATATAGGCACAGGTACGGGCGTAATCCCGCGCATGCTGTATGGCACCGGTGCGTATTTCACTGGCATTGACATCGCCGATAACCAGATAGCCGAAGCGTGTCGTCTTGCACGGGAGGGCAACATGGACATAAATTTTATTTGCGCTCCCGCGGAAAATTATTCGTCTGAAGGCCATAAGTTTGATTCGGTAATAGCTTGCCAGTGCTTCACATATTTTGACCACGCTAAACTTTCAGTAAACCTTGCATCAGCACATGCAAATGCTGCGGAAGTCTGCGCCTGAAAATTTTTATGTAAGGCACTACGCAGCAATAACTGAGCTTATTAAATTGTGATTTTTGGGAAATGTAAACTGTTGTTGCGGGTTTGTAAAGTGTGAGCGGTTGCTTAATTTTTCTGCATGGTGTAAAATCATATTGTAAATAAATAAAGAGGATAATTTTATGACGTTTGCAGAAAAATTT
>DVHB01000004.1 GCA_018712405.1 Candidatus Coproplasma stercoripullorum | reverse complement strand
CATTTTCATATGGATACCTCCTTACAGGTGGAATATCTATATTATACCATCTTTTTACAGGCAAGTAAATCATAAACAATAGCCTAAAAGAAAGTCCGGCATAGCCGGACTAACTCTAATTCAATTCTTTTACCACCCTTTTAGGAGCGTCGGAGGGGGTGCAATTTGTATTCGTTTCGGTTATGACAACGCGAACGAGTTTTCCGCAGCGTGGGCAGAGAATATCCACGTCAGAGCCACTTTCGCCTTTGCATAACTTATACCCGCATATCGGGCATGACGCATACATTTTATTTTGCTATCTCCGCGATTTCATTTTTAATATCAGGGCTACTGCGATACATAAAACTACAAATACGGCGACGAGAACCGGCAGATGCCACACTTCAAAAGCGGTCATTGCCTGAAAACCTATTGTGGCGGGGAAGATATAAGCTATGTACTGCATAAAATCAGGCAGCATTGCCGCCGGAAACATAATGCCCGACAGCATAACGGACGGAAGAAAAATAATTATTGCAATCATAGATTGCTTTGCCTGTGTCTTTACCAATAGGCCTATAATACACCCGATGGCGAGTGTAACGCAGAGAAGAACGATAAGGGAACAAAAGTAAAGCGGCAGATTTGTAGGTAATTCCGCTTTGAACGCAAACGGCGCGACCGCAAAGACGATCAGGCAGACGATCAGCGTGTGTATGAATGAGGAAATGAACTGCGTTACCACGCCCAAAGAAAGCGGTACGCCGTTCGCTTTATATACTTTTTTAATTTCGCCGCAGTAAACTTCGCCGAGAGAGGGCGGCAGCCCTATGAGCGCGCTCATGGTAATGACGAATACCGTCATGGACGGGATCAGCGTTTTTACCGCAGAGGGATCGATTGAGGTGAATATGCCGCTCATAAAGAAAAAGAAAACGAGAGGGACAAGGTAGCAGGTAATGAGCATAGTCTTGCTGCGAATATCCATTTTGAATTGAAGTCCCACGCCGTATAAAAATGCTTTCATTGTTCGCCCCTCGCTATGTCTATAAAATGCTGTTCGAGCGTTCCTCTGTCCGTCCGTATATCTAAAACTTCTATTTTCTTCTCTTTATATTCGGAAATTTTTTCAAGCAATGTTTGGGTAAGATTATCCGTAACAAAACTTTGCCGCCCGAGCGGTGTGGTTATATGTACGGTATATTGCTTGCCGACGGCGGCGGTCAGTTCCGCAATCGTGCCGATAAAAGCGATCTTACCGTCTTTGAGTATGGCGATACGGTCGCATAAAGTTTCGACTTCTGCCATATCGTGGCTGGCGAGAATAATTGTTTTGCCCTGCCTTTTTAATTGCTTGATTTGTTCGTGCAGAGAGTGCCTCGCCTCAACGTCCAACCCTGCGGTCGGCTCGTCGAGAAATACTATATCGGGGTTGCCAATTAGCGCGAGCGCAAGGTGCAGTCTGCGCTTTTGCCCCGTAGAAAGATCCGTGTACTTCTTTTTAGAAATCTCGTATATTCCGAGTGCTTTCAGCATCTCCGTGTTCGGTTTCGTTTTATTCCATTTAGAAAACAGATTGACTGCTTCCAACGGCTTGATGAATGCTTGCAGGGATGCCGATTGTAACTGAATACCGATTTTGCCGCGTATCGTTATCTCCCCGTCATCGTAGGCGCGCAAGCCTTAGCCGTCGTCTTTCCTGCGCCGTTTACGCCGAGCAGAGCAAATATTTCGCCCTGTTGCACCGAAAAATCGATGCCTTTCAAAACGGGAATGTTGCCATAGCTTTTCTTTAACCCTTTTACTTGCAATGCGTCAGCCATTTTTTACCTCAAAGGGATTTATCCCTAAATTTTTAAAATAGACTTCGAGGGCCGGGGCGATAAAGGCGTTGAGTATGTTCATCTTTTCCTGCCATTCGGCATTGTCCGTATCAAGTTTGCCCATACTCATTAACTGCGGCAGCATGCTCATATCTCCGTCTGTAAATTCTGTAATGAGCTGCCAGAACTCTTTTGCAAATTGCTGCCCCTGCGCGCTTTCTGGCGCGACGCCCTCGCCGCTGTATTGCACGGCTATGTCGCGCAAAGCGTTGAATTTGTTTATAAAGGCAAGTCCGCTTTGCTTATCAAACCGCCCGCGCAAATAGTCGAGAGTGTTGTCGTCGAAATATTTGATCAGCCAATAGTTGTCGTTGCGCATCTGCAGATTGACGATTATATCGGCATACTTTTTGAAATCGACCGATTGCATTTTTAAAACTTCGGTTTTTAATGCTTCGATATCGTGCAACGATCGCGTGAGCGTTTCGATTTGTGCCTGTATTGCCTTGCTCTGTTCTGTCAGGGCGGCGGCAACTTCATCGGGGGTATCAATCGAAGTTAATCTGTTTTTGATTTCGTCAATCGAAAATCCCAAAGACTTTAATGATAAAATTTGGTGCAGTTTTATGATGTCCTTATCGGTATAAAGCCTGCGCCCACCTTCACTCACAGCAGAGGGGCAAAATATTCCCTCGCGGTCGTAGTATTGCAGAGCGCGCACGGTAACACCCATTTTTTTGGCGACTTCGCCAACAGTCATGTATCCCTGCGGAATTGCTTTGTAATTAGCCATATCTTTATCACCTCGCTACTATTATAATTCATTACGCGGCGTAACAAGCAAGCGTTTTCATATAATTTTTTTAAACAAAATAATGACTGCCCGCCCGCCGCCTTATTGCGTCCGATTGTTTGCGCCGCGTCTGCCTTCGCTCAAGCGGACTCTCCTTATTTTATTCGCCGCCGCCTTGACAGCGGCGCTTATTTTTTATACAATAAAATTGTAAAGTCGGCTGTGCGGGCATTGCCGCGTTCCGATGATGCACGGATAAATTTTTACCGTAAGTTTTAAATTATGAATTTCGGCACTTTTATTTTGAATTTTGTTTTGCAGATGGTGTTCACGCTCGGCCTTGTGGTGCTGTTCGGCGTGTGCATAGCGCTGTGCAACGGCGCGTTCTACCGCAATTTCGGCCCGCGCGGGCGCACCCTTTGTTACGTCACGGGCTTTATCGGCACGCCTGTGCACGAGGCCTCGCACGCGCTGATGTGCCTTGTATTCGGTCACAGGATATTGGAGATTAAGTTCTTTCAGCCCGACCCTTCAAGCGGCGTTCTGGGCTATGTGCGCCATTCGTATAACCCTAAAAGCATCTACCAGCGGATAGGCAACCTGTTCATAGGTATAGCGCCCGTTCTCGTCGGCGCGCTCATACTCGCGCTTTTGTTATATCTTCTGCTCCCCGCGCTCTTTTCGGATGTAGCGGCCGAGCTTGCCGCCGTAGATTTTATAGGCGATTTGGCCGCTTCGTTCGGGCATATGGGGCGGGCTTTTGTGCTCATGTTCTCGTATATCGGCACTTGGCAGTGGTGGGTATTCGTGCTTGCAGGCAGCTTTATAGCGCTGCACATGACGCTCAGCCGCGAGGACATAAAAGGTGCGCTTTCAGGCCTTGTGGCCTATGTGATCATATTCCTTGTCGCCGATATCGTGCTCGCGCTCGTAAGTCATGCGGCGCTTTCGGCATTTACGTGCGGAGTGGCCGCCGCGGGGACGTTCCTTCTGTTTTTCTTCTGCATATTCCTCGTGATCTCGCTCGTGCTGCTCGCAATATCGTTTATAGTGCGCGGGATCATGCGCATGCGCGCCCGCCGCTGAATGCGGAGCGCGCACATATTCCCGTTTATTTTATATAAAATTTATATAATGCGCCTAAAATTTAATGGTATTTCAAATTTGCGTTCACATTCGTTGCGTTCAAATCCGGCCGGTCTGCCGTTGTGTTGAATATACCGCCGGTTGCGCGGCGGCAATAAATTTGAGGTTTTCTGGAGAAATTATTAATGGATCAAACACAAAAAAATATTGCCGCGTCTGTCGGCGTGATATATTTTGTATTGCTTGCGCTCTCTGCTGCGGCATATATCATTTTGCAGATATTCGCGCTCAAAGCAGTTGCCAGCGCGCTGTTCGCCGCCGGAGCGCTTGCTTTTTTGCTTTTTGCCTGCCTTCGACGTGAAAAGGGCTATCATTTATACAAATATCTCATTCTTCTGGCCGCCCTATTTTGTCTTGCCGGCGACGCGGCGATAGACAGCAATACTATAGTCGGCATTATTTTGTTTGCGGTGGGCAATATTCTGTATATAGCCGCATTTCAGTCGCTGAACTGCGTGGGCTGGAGCACGGTTATACCCGCCGCGGCGCTATTCATCTTCTGTATATGCTGGATATTATTTCTGATCCCGCCCTATGTGCATCTCGGCGCCCTCGCGCCCGCCATAATCATATATGCCGCCATAATATGCGTCATGTTCGGCAGGGCGTTGGGCGTGTTGTTTGACAACGCTATAGATATAAGGGTGCGCGTGTGTGTATTTCTGGGCGCGCTGTTGTTTGCCGTGTCGGACGTCTTTCTCACTCAGAGAGATTATTCGGGCTCGGGAGAGTTCACCATATTCGTCAAACTCAATCTGATGACGTATTATCCCGCACAGTACTTTCTTACGTTTTCGGCGCTGCTCGCCTCGTTCAGCGGCGGAAGGCGGATAAAGGCAGAGATGAACGTGTTCAGAAGGCTGTATTGCCGTGCCTTCCAGTTCGCGTTCAAGCTTGTGATACCCATTCTGCCCTACCGCCAGCCCAAGCCCCTTGCGGACAGTGCGGAAGCTACGGAACTTCTCATAAGCAAAAATAAGAGGAGGGCGCTCATCGTCACAGATCCGAACATATACAGGCTCGGACTGTGCGCGCCCATATGTGAGGAGCTTTCGGCGCGCGGTTTGGATTATTGCATATATTCAGATACCGTTGCCAACCCCACGACGGCCAACTGCGAGGCGGCGGCAAAACTGTTTAAAGAAAGGGAGTGCGACTGCATGATAGCCGTTGGCGGCGGCTCTGCCATGGACTGCGCCAAGGGCGCGGGCGCACTTATAATAAAGCCCAAAAAGACGCTGCAGCAGATGCGCGGCGTTTTGAAGGTATTCGGCAGGCTTCCGTTGTTCATAGCCGTGCCGACCACTGCTGGCACAGGCAGCGAAACGACGATAGCCGCCGTCATAGTAGACGATAAAACGCGCGATAAATTCACTGTGATATCCTTCTGCCTTGCCCCGCACTACGCAATTTTAGATCCCCTTATGACGGTCGGCCTGCCGCCCTCTGTCACGGCAACGACGGGCATGGACGCGCTCACGCACGCTGTGGAGGCATACATAGGCGGCTCTACGACGCGCCTTACGCGCAGGCTTGCGGTGGAGGCGGTTAAAATTATCCGCGCCAATCTGTATGCCGTCTATTCCGACGGCAAAAACGAATATGCGCGCCGGCGTATGCAGTATGCGGCATACTGCGCAGGGCTGGCGTTTACCATATCGTATGTGGGATATGTGCACGCGGTCGCCCACTCGCTCGGCGGAAAATATAACACGCCGCACGGCCTGGCAAACGCCGTGATACTGCCATATGTGCTGCGCGGCTACGGCCCCTCCTGCCGGAAGCGCCTCGCGCGCCTTGCAAGAAAGAGCGGCGTCGCCGATATCGCGCAGAGCGACGAGGCCGCGGCCGACAGGTTTATAAGTTTTGTCGAAGAGCTCAACCGCAGCATGGATATCCCCGCAAAGCTGAAGGTGGAGGCGGAAGATATTCCGGAGCTTTCCCGCCATGCCGACAGGGAGGCCAACCCGCTCTATCCCGTGCCCCGTCTGATGAATGCGGCGGCGCTTGAAGAAATTTACTATGAAATAAAGAAATAAAAGATAATTCTGTTTTTAGTTTTTTAATTTAATTTTTTTATTATATTTGGCTTTTTAAACGGTTGCGCTTTAAGGCGCAGCGAAAAAGGAGTGCATATATGCTTGAATTGCTTGAAAATCAGCGCAGATATTTCTCTTCGGGCGCTACCCTTCCCGTAAAGGCGAGGCTTGCCGCGCTCAAAAAATTAAAGAGCGTCATCCTCGCGCGAGAGAACGACATAAACGAGGCGCTCAAGGCCGATCTCGGCAAGGGAGGATTCGAGAGCTACATGTGCGAGGTGGGCATGACGCTCTCGGAGCTCTCGTACGTGATAAAGCGCGTGCGCCGCTGGTCGCGCGATTCGGTAGTGCCCACGCCGCTCTCGCAGTATCCCGCCGCCAGCTACGTAAAAAAATCGCCTTACGGCTGCGTGCTCATCATGAGTCCCTGGAACTATCCGTTCATGCTGGCCATGGAGCCGCTCGTCGACGCGGTTGCGGCGGGGAATACGGTAATTGTAAAGCCCTCGGCATACTCCCCCGCGACGAGCGCCGTTGTCGCCGAGGTAATAAGGGAGGCATTTTCGCCCGAACACGTAACTACAGTTCTCGGCGGCAGGGCGGAAAACTCTGCGCTTTTGGATATGCCTTTCGATAAAATCTTCTTCACCGGAAGCGTTGCCGTCGGCAAGGAGGTAATGCGGCATGCGGCCGAGCGCCTCACGCCCGTTACGCTCGAGCTCGGCGGAAAGAGCCCCTGCATTGTAGACAGGACGGCCGATATTGCTCTCGCGGCACGCAGGATAGTGTTCGGTAAATTTCTAAACTGCGGTCAGACGTGCGTTGCGCCCGACTATATCGTGGTACACTCTGCCGTAAAGGACAGGTTCGTTCAGGCGGTGAAAAAGGAGATAAAGACGCAGTTCGGCGAATATCCGCTGGAAAATGCCGATTACGGCAAGATAATCTCGCGCAAGCACTTCGACAGGATATGTTCGCTTATCGACGAAAATAAGGTGGTCGCGGGCGGCGGAAGGGATGAAAAGTCGCTCAGGATAGAACCGACGGTCATGGACGGCGTCACCCGCGCCGATGCGGTGATGGGAGAGGAGATATTCGGCCCTGTCATGCCCATACTCACTTACGACGATCCTGACAAGCTCATATCGGAAATCAACTCTCACCCCCAGCCGCTGGCTCTGTATGTGTTCTCCTCAAACAGCGCGTTTATAAAAAAGATAACCGAGCGCTGCGCGTTCGGCGGCGGCTGTGTGAACGATACGATAATCCACCTCGCCACCTCTCAGATGGGTTTCGGAGGTTTCGGCGCGAGCGGTATGGGTTCTTACCACGGCAAAGACGGGTTCGACTGCTTCACGCACAAAAAGTCCATCGTCGATAAGAGCACTTTCTTCGATCTTCCCGTGCGCTACCGGCCCTACACAAAGACAAAATATAAACTTTTGAAAATGTTCTTAAAATAGTTCGCGAAATTCTCGCACAGGCCGTGCGCGACAATTTCCGTGATTTTTAGGGGCCTTCTCGCGCGGCGCGCGGTGATGTAGCCGCCG
>DVHB01000031.1 GCA_018712405.1 Candidatus Coproplasma stercoripullorum | reverse complement strand
AGCCGCGGCGGCTTATTCTATACTAAACGGAAGTGGTTATTGATTATTCTTTGCCTGCAAGTTTCTTGTAGCCTTCGAGCCTCTCCTTAGCCGATTCCTCGGTCTTCTTGAAGAGCTCGTTGGCAACTTCTGCGCCCTGGGTCTTGACGAGCGAAGAGTACCTCGTCTCGCCAGCGAGGAAGGACTGGTAACCATCGAAGTTGGGGTCGGCCTTGCTGTCGAGCGTGAATACCTCGCCTTCGGGGTTGTACCTGTACAGCTGCCAGTAACCGCAGTCAACGGCCGCCTTCTCTTCGAGCTGGCTCTTGGTCATGTTGATGCCGTGGTTGATGCAGGGTGCGTAGCAGATTATAAGCGAAGGTCCGTGGTAAGCCTCGGCCTCGGAAATGGCCTTTAAGAACTGCGCGGGGTTGGCGCCCATCGAGCACTGTGCAACGTAAACGTAGCCGTACGTCTTTGCTATCATGCCGAGGTCCTTCTTCTTTATCCTCTTGCCTGCGGAAGCGAACTTGGCAACCGCGCCGATATTGGTCGACTTGGAGGCCTGGCCGCCGGTGTTGGAGTAAACTTCGGTGTCGAGCACGAGGATGTTCACGTCCTCGCCCTCGGCTATAACGTGGTCAAGTCCGCCGTAACCGATGTCGTATGCCCAGCCGTCGCCGCCGAAGATCCATATCGACTTCTTGGCAAGGCAGTCTTTATCTGCAAGTATCTCTTTTACGAGAGTATCTGCCTCGCAGCCGCAGTCCTTGCAGCCCTCGAGGTATTTAACGAGCTCTTTGGTAGCCTTCTTGGAGGGCTCCCTCTCGTCGAATGCGGCGAGGTAAGCTTCGCATGCTGCCTTGCCTTCGCCGTCCCACATTGCGGCAAGCTTTTCAACTTTGCCCTTTATGGCAGCGCGCCTTGCGCTGTATGCAAGATTCATGCCGTAGCCGAATTCCGCGTTGTCTTCAAACAGCGAGTTTGCCCATGCGGGACCGCGGCCTTCTTTGTTTTTGGAGTAGGGGCATGTGGGCGACGAACCGCCGTAAATGGAGGAGCAGCCCGTGGCGTTGGCGATTATCATGTCTTCGCCGAAGAGCTGGGTTATAACCTTAACGTAAGGGGTCTCGCCGCAGCCTGCGCATGCGCCGGAGAACTCAAACAGAGGAGTGCAGAACTGGCAGCCCTTAACGGTCTCTTTCTTGAACTTGGAAGTATCGACAGGGGGAAGATCGACTGCATAGTCCCAGTTCTTCTCTTCGCCCTTTTCGAGTGCTTCTGCAAGGGGAACCATCTTGATGGCGCCGCCGTCTTTTACGGGGCAGACTGTAGCGCACACGCCGCAGCCCATGCAGTCGAGGGGAGATACCTGCATCTTGTAGCCGTAGCCGGGGATACCGATAGCGGGCTTTAAGGTGAGTGTCTCGGGCTTGTCCGTCGCGTCGTTACTTACCAGTGCGGGACGGAGGCAGGCGTGAGGGCATACGAACGAGCATGTGCCGCACTGTATGCACTTGTCCTGAATTATCTCGGGCACGGTAACGGCAACGCCGCGCTTTTCAAATTTGGTCGTGCCTGTGGGAACGTGGCCGTCTGCGTTGAACTGCGAGGACTTCAACTTGTCGCCCTGCAGATAGAGTATGGGTTTGATTATCTCCTGATAATACTTGTCGGCATGGCCCTCGACCATATCGGCGCCTGTGGTGGCGTTTGCCCACTCCGCGGGAACGTCGATCTTGATGAGGTTGTCGCCTGCGGCGGAATCGATGGCGTCGTAGTTCATCTGAACTACCGCGTCGCCCTTGCGGCCGAAGGACTTCTTGGCCATGTACTTCATGTATTCAATGGCTTTGTCGTAGGGCATTATCTGGGGATTAACGCGGAAGAACGCCGACTGGAGTATGGTGTTCGTTCTGCCCTTGAGGCCAAGTTTGCCTGCGATGTGAATGGCGTCGATGACGTACAGGTTGATGTGCTTTTTGGCGATATCCTGCTTAACCTTTGCGGGCAGGAACTCCTCGAGCTTTTCAACGGTGGTTGCATCGGTGTTGATGAGGAAGGTACCGCCCTCTTTGATGTCGCTCGTCATGTCGTAACGGGTGACGTACGAGGGGTTGGAGCACTGAACGAAGTCAGCCGAGTCGATGAGGTACTCGGATTGTATGGGCGTATCGCCGAAACGAAGGTGGGATACGGTTATGCCGCCCGACTTCTTGGAGTCATAGAAGAAGTATGCCTGCGCGTGCTTGTCGGTGTGGTCGCCGATTATCTTTATGGAGTTCTTGTTGGCGCCAACGGTACCGTCGGAGCCGAGGCCGTAGAATTTGCAGGAAGTCGAACCTGCGGGAGCGGCGTCGAACTTTTCTGAGAAATCGAGCGAGCTGTTGGTAATGTCCTCGTAGATACCGATAGTGAAGTGGTTCTTAGGCGCATCCTGCTCGAGGTTCTTGTAAACGGCAAGCACCATCGAGGGGGTGAATTCCTTGGAACCGAGGCCGTAGCGGCCGCCGACTACCTTTGCCGAGGTCACGCCCTTTTCCAAAAGGGCCGAGCACACGTCGAGGTATAAAGGTTCGCCGAGCGAGCCTGGCTCCTTGGTCCTGTCGAGAACTGCGATCTTTTTTGCCGTCTTGGGAAGGGCGGCGATGAACGCGTCTGCAACGAAGGGACGGTAGAGGCGTACCTTTACAAGGCCGTATTTCTTGCCCATGGCGTTGAGTTTGTTTATAGATTCTTCAATGGTCTCGCATGCCGAGCCCATTGCAACGATAACTTCGGTAGCATCGGGTGCGCCCACGTAGTCGAAGAGGTGGTAGCTTCTTCCGCACTTGGAGGAAACGAGGTCCATCATCTTCTGCACAATGCCGGGGGTGGCAACGTAGTAGCTGTTTGCCGTTTCCCTGTTCTGGAAATAGGTGTCGCCGTTCTGCGCGGTGCCCTTCTGGATGGGGTGTTCGGGGTTGAGCGAGCGGCTCTTGAAATCCGCAACGTCGGCCGCAATGCCGGCTTCGTCGCAGATTGCCCTTATCTCGGCATAGTCGTCTGCTTCGTCCCAGACGTCGATCTTGGCAACTTCGTGTGAAGTTCTGAAGCCGTCGAAGAAATTAATGAACGGAACTTTGGACTTGAGTGTGGAGAGGTGCGCAACAAGCGCGAGGTCCATAACTTCCTGCACGGACGAATCGCACAGCATGGCGAAACCCGTCTGGCGGCATGCCATAACGTCGGCATGGTCGCCGAATATGTTGAGCGAGTGAGCGGCCAGTGCGCGTGCGGAAACGTGCATAACCATAGGCAGCAGCTCGCCCGAGATCTTGTACATGTTGGGGATCATCAAGAGAAGTCCCTGTGAAGCGGTGAAAGTTGTGGTAAGCGCGCCTGCGGAGAGAGAGCCGTGAACTGCGCCTGCGGCGCCGCCCTCTGACTGCATCTCGGCGATCTTAACTTTCTGCCCCCACATATTGGTTCTGCCTGCGGTTGCCCATTCGTCGGCAACTTCCGCCATGGGGGAAGAGGGCGTTATGGGATAAATGGCCGCTACTTCCGAAAAGGCGTACGCAACGTGGCTGGCGGCGGTATTACCGTCGATAGTCAACTTTTTCATCAATAAAACCTCCGTTAGAAATAATTGTTTAAATCAATGTTTAAATCAATAACTTTGTGTATTTTTCACACAAAATCATTATAAATCAAACGGTTGTAAAAGTCAATACAGTACGCAAAATTTCTCGTACGGGCAGTTACAAATTTATGCCATGCCCGCAATCGCGGCGCATATCTTGCGGCGGCGGCCGCGACAAAATGCGCGCGGCCGCCGCCGTTCACAAACTTTTTATCTCACTTTAATAAAAATTGCGCCGCAAATTGTTGTTAAAATCTGCCGTTTTTGGTATAATCGAAAATATCGAAAAGGCAAAAAATGGTCGAAGAAGTTAAAAACGCGGCAAATGCTCTGCCGCAACCAGTCCCCGCAGAGGAGGGCAACGCTCAACAGAACGCACAAAACGATGACGCGGTCGTGTTCGACGGCGTAACTTTTTCATACAGCGATCAGGCGTCGCCCGCTTTGAACAATGTTTCTTTAACGGTAAAGCGGGGCGAATTTTTGGCCGTGATCGGCCACAACGGCAGCGGCAAGTCCACAATGGCGCGTCTGATAAACGGCCTTCTGCTGCCGGATAAGGGCAAAGTTTCGGTGTTCGGACTGAACACTGCCGAGGGCAAGAACCCCATCGAGATAAGAAAGAGGGCGGGAATAGTCTTTCAGAATCCCGACAACCAGATGGTCGCGTCCATCATCGAGGACGACGTGGCCTTCGGTCCCGAAAATCTTGGCGTGGAGCGCGAAGAGATAGGCCGCCGCATAGATTGGGCTCTAAAGGCGGTCGGCATGGAAAAGTATCGCACGGGCACGCCGTCCCGTCTTTCCGGCGGGCAGAAGCAGAGAATAGCCATTGCCGGCGTGCTCGCCATAAAGCCCGACATTATAATACTCGACGAGAGCACCGCCATGCTCGATCCGCGCGGCCGCCGCGAGGTCATGCAGGTTGTCTCCCGCCTCAACCGCGAAGAGGGCCTCACTGTAATTCTCATCACCCACTTTATGGAGGAGGCGCTGCTTGCAGACCGCACTATAGTCCTTAACAAGGGCGAGATAGTAATGCAGGGCACCCCCGCCGAGATATTTCTGCACAGCGAGCGGCTGGAGGCCTATAACCTGAGTCTGCCGAGGATAGGCAGGATATGCAAGGCGTTGCAGAGGGCCGGCATAGCCGTCGCCGACTGCCTGACTCCCGAAACGCTCGCCGAGGAGATAGCCGCGGCCGCAGAGGAGCGCGGCATAACGCAAAGAGCCGTGCGCTCTTCGCCCGAGCCCGCAATCGAGAGCCCGCACGGGTGGGATATAGATATAAAGGATTTAACGTTCACGTATTCTGCCAAATCGCCGTTTGCCTCTAAGGCGCTTAACGGCATAAATCTGCATATAGACGAGGGCGAATTTTTCGGCATAATCGGCCACACGGGCAGCGGTAAGTCCACGCTCGTGCAACATCTGAATGCACTCATAAAATTGCCGCAGGCACAGAAAAAATATCGCCCGAAAAAGCCAAAAAAAGGGCAGCCTGCCCCCGCTCTGCCTCAGATAACGGTGGGGCCGTTCAACCTCGCCGATAAAAAGTGCCCGTTCGTAAAACTGCGCGAAAGCGTGGGAATGGTGTTCCAGTACCCGGAATACCAGCTCTTTGCCGAAACGGTTTTTGCCGATGTGGCTTTCGGCCTCAAAAACTTCCGCAAGGGCATAACCCAGCAGGAGACCGAGGCCGCCGTGCGCGACGCCTTGGAGATGGTGGGTCTTTCGTATGAGGAGATAAAGGACAAGTCGCCCTTCGATTTATCGGGCGGCCAAAAGAGGCGCGTGGCCATTGCGGGCGTAATAGTCACACGCCCCCACATACTGGTATTGGACGAACCCGCCGCGGGACTCGACCCTCTGGGCAAGCAGGAGATAATGGAACTTCTGCACAAGATACACCGCGAGTGGTGTTCCACGGTCATAGTTGTTTCACACGATATGGACGAGATCGCCGACAACTGTACCCGCGCCGCCGTGATATCCGAAGGCGCCGTCGCCGACTGCGCGCCCCCGCGCGAATTGTTTAAGAGGGCGGCGGAGCTCACTTCTCTCGGACTGGACGTGCCGCTCACCGCAAAGGCATGCGCCCGTCTTGAAGAGCTTGGAATAGAGATAGATACCGATTTCACCTGCGATGACTTCGCCGGAAAGGTGATAAGTCTGTTCACGGGAGGGGAAAATGCTTAACGACGTAACGTTCGGGCAATATTACCCCGCAAAATCTTTTGTCCACTTCATGGACCCGCGCACAAAACTGCTTGCGCTCATTGCTTTTATAGTGGCCATTTTTATCGCGCAGACGTTTTACGGCATGATACTGTGCACTATATTTCTGATAGCCGCCGTCATCGCCGCGCGCGTGCCTTTCGGCTCGGTACTTCGCTCGGTCAAGGGCATACTCTTCATTTTAGTGCTCACGTCTGTCCTCAATCTGTTTTTCCACGGCGGCGAACATGTGCTCGTCGACTGGGGAGTCGCAAGCATCACGCGCGAATCGATAGTGTTCACGGTATTTCTGCTGCTTAGGCTGTTCCTTCTTGTCATGGCCTCGGCGGTGCTCACTCTCACTACCACGCCCGTGCGCCTCACCGACGGTATAGAGAGCCTGCTCACTCCCTTGAAATGGATAAAGTTTCCCGTTCACGAGCTGGCGCTCATAATGAGCATAGCTCTGCGCTTTATTCCCACGCTGATAGACGAAACAAACAGGATAATCGCCGCGCAGAAGGCGCGCGGAGCCGACTTTGAAAGCGGCAACATCTTCAAGCGCATAAAGGCGGTGGTGCCCATACTCATCCCCCTTCTGATAAGCGCCTTCCGCCGCGCTGAGGAGCTGGGCGACGCCATGGACGCGCGCTGCTACTCGGGGAGCAAAAACCGCACCAAATATAAAAAACTCACCTTCGGCTGGCGCGATCTCATCGGCGCGGTGTTTACTGCCGCGCTCATTGCGGGCGTCGTGCTGTTCAATGTGTATGGCGCGCAGATCTGGCCCGAAATTTACGAGTATATAATAATTTCTTAATCGCTTTCCCTTGTATATGCGTCGCATTACATTGTCGCGTTTACGGGTTTGCTCAGTCACTTACCTCCAAGTAAGCACCTTCGCAACTTCCGCACGCTCCGCGTACTGCTCGCATCTCCAAGGGTTATCCATGCGGGGTGGGGGATTGTCCCTGCTTGCGCACGTTAATTATTTATGAAATATGCAATATTATTGTCCTACGACGGCACGCACTACCGCGGCTGGCAGACGCAGAAGAACGGTATCTCCGTGCAGAGCGTTTTAGAGGGCGCGGCGTATGCCGCCTTCGGCAAAAAAGTAAATATAACCGCCAGCGGCCGCACCGACAGCGGCGTGCACGCGGCGGGGCAGGTCTGCCACTTTTCGGCCGACATCTCAGTTCCCGCTGAAAAGATTGCCGACGCTCTCAATTTCCGCCTGCCGCCCGATATCTGCGTGCTAAAGTCCGCCGCCGCGCCCGATGAGTTCGATTCAAACCGCTCGGCCAAGAAAAAAACATATTGCTACCGCATGTATGTTGCGCGCAGGGAACACCCTTTAAAGTCGCGCTATGCCGTCGCCGTGCATCCACGCCCCGGCCTAAAGCTGATGGAGGAGGGGGCTCGCATCTTTTGCGGCGAGCACGATTTCGCCGCATACTGTGCCAGCGGGTCTTCCGCAAAGACGACCGTGCGCAATGTATATTCAGTGGACGTGAAGAGCGGTCTCACGCGCGGGAGCGAAGATATTGAAATAGATGTGTGCGGAGGCGGCTTTTTATACAATATGGTGCGCACCATGGCGGGAACGCTGCTCTTTTTGGGCCAGGGCAGGCTGACTTTAGACGATGTAAAAGCTTCGCTCGATACGGGGGACCGGTCGCTCGTCGGCAAGACGATGCCGGCAAAGGGTCTGACTTTGGAGAGCGTTGACTATGGCTTTGACCTTTTCGGGGCGGAATAACATTTATCCCTGCCGTTAATTTTACTCCGTTTTCACAAATCTTTTTTACTAAATACATTATATTCGAATATAATAATTTGTGCAAAAATGCCAAAGTCCGCTTTTGACGGTCAAACGTGCCGCGGGTTGCGGAATTTTTGAAATGCCTTTTAAGGTGAATGTATGGATTTCTTTCAGTTTGCAAGCTATGCCGAAATGTTTGTGACGATGAGCATGGACGAGAACAATAACGTGCCGAACAGGTTGTGGATATGCCTGTTGGTCGGCGGATTGTGTTTTTTGATCGTATATGTGTTCCAGGCGTTCGGTCTTCTCACCATAGCAAAGCGCGAAAAGATAAAAAACAGCTGGATGGCCTTTGTGCCCTTTTTAAACGTCTATTATATAGGCGTATGCGCGCAGAAAAATAAAGTTTACGGCATGAAGACGCAGCACTTCGCCATAATCGTAGCCGCGCTCGAGGCTCTGCTCGTGGCGGGATATATTATCTACTACGTCTCGGCATTCGCCGTTTGGGACTATATAAGTTGGGATCCCTATTATGCGGGCAACGATACGGGTACGATATTGTACTATTATCCCGGCGCTGTAGAGGGCCTTCCCGCCGGCATGGAGTGGATGGGCTGGTCGTTCATGCACCTCGGCACCATTCTCTCGTGGGTGGAGCTTGTGTTCATCGTCGTAAAGCTTCTGCTTCTCACCTCGTTCTTCCGCACTTACGCCGCAAGGCAGTATATATGGTTCTCTATAGCGGGCGCCCTTCTGCCTCTCACCGGCATTCTCATCTACGTTGTGCGCAACAACAGCGGCATGCGCTACGAGGACTACATCAGAAAGGTACGCGAGCGCAATTACCGCATGTATCAGCAGCAGTACGGCAACCCATACAACCAGAATCCGTACAGCGGCGGATATAACGGGCAGAACGGCACCCAGGGCGGTTCCGGCGGTTCGGCTCCCGATCCTTTTGACGGCGAATACGGTGCGTCGGGCGGTTCAAATTCCGGTTCGGGCGCAAATTCCGGCGGCCCGAAGGACGACGGCGGTTCGCCGTTCGACGAATTCAACTGATTATCGACAATTTTTTAATGCTGTTATAGCGGGGTCACAAAAGGCAATTTTGCCGTTTGTGACCCCGCTATTTATTTGCACAGATTATATTATTGTGCTATAATAACCCCAAGATATAATGTTTGTTTATACGTATAACCAATAATTATATCGCAAGTCAATTTTTTGGGTACTGAAAGGCTTAATATGAGGGAGCAATGCATTGCCGCCATCTCCACAGCTCCCGCCGCGGGCGGAGTGGCGATAATAAGAATAAGCGGCGCGGGCGCGCTCGACATCGCGGAAAGTGTGTTTGCGCCCCGCGGCAAAACGGCGGTAAAGAACTTCAGGCCGCGCTATATGTACGCGGGCAATATAAAGGCCGCGGGCAATATCTCCGACTTCGGCATGTGCGTGTATTTCAGGGCGCCTCATTCGTTCACGGGCGAGGACGTTGTGGAGCTTCACTGCCACGGCGGGGTGGAGCTCTCGCGCGCGGTGCTTAAAAGCGTGCTTGCGGCAGGCGCGCGCCCCGCGAAGGCGGGAGAGTTCACCATGCGCGCCTTTGTAAACGGCAAAATTTCGCTCTCCGCCGCCGAGGGCATGGCCGATATGATAAACGGTCAGAGCGCAGCAGAAGTGCGCGCGGGCAGCCTGTTATATTCGGGCAGGCTCACGGCTGCCGCTGAAGAGGCGCAGGACAGACTCACCGACGTGCTCGCTAAAATCGGCGCCGATATCGACTATCCCGAGGAGGATATAGAGCGCACCGAACTTCCTGACATAAAAGGCGTAATTTTAAATATAAAGAGAGATCTCGATAAACTCATCGCCACATATGACGGGGGAAAAAAGATAAAAAACGGCGTATCCGTTGCCATCTGCGGCAAACCAAACGCCGGCAAGAGCTCGCTTTTAAACGCCATGCTTGGTTACGACAAGGCCATAGTTTCGCCCTCCGCCGGCACCACGCGCGACGTGGTGGAGGGGTCCTTAGAGCTCGGCGGCGTGCGGTTCAACCTTTTTGATACCGCAGGCGTGCGCGAGAGCGCGGGAGAGATAGAGCAGCTCGGGATTGAGCGTGCAAAACGGGCGCTGAAGTCGGCGGACCTTGCGCTCATCGTGTATGAGGGCGAGTACGGCACGGACGAGCGCGAGCTTGAAGAGGACTGTGCCTGCCCCGTGATAAAAGTGCGCAATAAGCGCGACATTTCGGATGACCCTGACGGGGCGGAAGATATCTCGGTATCCGCTCTCACGGGCGAGGGGGTGGAGGCTCTCAAGTCCATGATGAGCGCGCGGGCACTTCCTTCGGGCGCAGCCGATGAAGCCTTTCTGATAGAGGAACGGCACTATAACGCGCTCTCACGCGCTTCGTGTTCGCTCGGAAGCGCTGCCGATGCCATAGGCGCGTTCCCTGCCGATATCGTCTCTGTAGACATAAAGGAGGCTTGGGATGCTCTCGGCGAGATAACGGGAGCAACGGCTACGGAGGAGATTATCGATACTATTTTCTCCAAATTCTGCGTGGGTAAGTGAGTTCACGAATTTTTCGTCCTGGCCGAGAACGAAAAATTCCGTGATTTGAGGGGCCTTCTCGCGCGGCGCGCGGTGATGTAGC
>DVHB01000030.1 GCA_018712405.1 Candidatus Coproplasma stercoripullorum | reverse complement strand
CGCGCGGCGCCATGTGGCGCCGCGCGGCTTTTTAAGCGGGTACGCAAATGAAGATATAACGCGGCCTCGGAATACGGCGTGCATAACGGCCGTATAATATCAACAGGCCAAATTCCGCTTTTTGGCAGATGTAAAATTTTTTGCGGCTATTGACACGCGGTTTGAATACATGGTATAATAATTCTGACATATCCCGACAGAATTTGCGGGAAGACAAAAGGAGTCAATAAATTGATAGACTGGTTCTTGGCCCTCACTGCGGCGGAAAAAACTTATTTCATAATAGCCGTAATAGCCAGCATATTTCTGATCGTGCAGATAGTCATAATGCTGTTCTCGCTCGGCGGAGGCGACTTTGACGTCGACGACGTGTTCGACGGGGACGTCGATACCGACAGCGGGCTGTCGATATTCACGATAAAGAGCATGACGGCTTTCTTTGCGCTCGGAGGTTGGTGCGGCTTTGTCGCCCAGACCTTTATGGAGGACAATATCTGGGCGCCCATACTCATTGCCGTTGCGACGGGTACGGCGGCCTTGTTCGGCGTGGCGTTCACCATGCGCGGAATAGCAAAACTGCAAAATTCGGGCAATATAGTAAAATCCAAGCTCGTTGGCGCAACCGCCACCGTATATGTCAGCATACCCGAAAACCGCTCGGGCAGAGGCAAAATAACGCTCACCGCGCAGGGCAGATATATGGAACTCGACGCCGTGACCGACGGCGAGCGCATCCCTGTGGACAGTTCGGTGGAGATAACCGAATATTCCGAAGATTTTGCCGTCGTCACAAAAAAACAGCAATAAGCCGCGACATTGCGCGGCCGTAAACAAGCCGGACAAAAGCAGCCGGAAATAATTTTAAGGGAGAATATTTATGACGGAAGCAATCATTGCCATAGTGGTGGTAGTAGTCCTTCTGATAGTGCTCATAGTGCTCACCGTGGCGCTGCGCTACAAGACCTGCCCGCCCGACAAGATCATGATCATCTACGGTAAACTCAAGGCTTCGACCGACGGCACTTACAGCTCTGCAAAGTGCATACACGGCGGCGCGGCGTTCGTGTGGCCCTTTTTCCAGAAGTATACCTTCATGGACCTGACGCCGCTGTCTATTTCAGTAGATCTCAAAAACGCGCTCTCAAAGCAGAACATCCGCATCGACGTGCCCTCTATTTTCACCGTCGGCATATCTACCGACGCGGGCATAATGCAGAATGCGGCCGAAAGGCTGGGCATGCTCACCCTTTCGCAGATAAGCGACCTGGCGCGCGACATAATTTTCGGCCAGCTGCGCCTTGTTATCGCCACTATGAACATCGAGGAGATAAACTCCGACAGGGATAAATTTCTCGAGGCCATATCCCGCAACGTGGAGGGTGAGCTCAAAAAGGTTGGCCTGCGCCTCATAAACGTAAACGTGACCGACATCTCCGACGAATCGGGCTACATAGTGGCGCTCGGCCAGGAGGCGGCGGCAAAGGCAATAAACGACGCGCGCATCTCCGTTGCCGAAGAGGATAAAAAGGGCGCCATAGGCCAGGCCAATGCAAAAATGGAGGAGCGTATACGCGTAGCGCAGGCCGAATCTGCCGCCATCGACGGCGAAAACAAGGCCAAGGCAGAGATCGCCCGTTCGCAGGCTACATTGAGGGAGCAGGAGGCCGAGGCGTTGAAACTTGCCGTCGCGGCCGAAAAGGTGCAGGCGGCAAAGGCGCTCGAAGAGAGCTACAGCGCCGAGCAGGCGGCGGAAGTTGCCCGTGCCTCGCGCGAGAGGGCCACAAAGGAAGCCGATATCATAGTTGCCGCCGACATTGAAAAGCAGAAGCTCGAGATCGAGGCCGAGGCCATAGCCGAGCAGACGCGCAGAAAGGCGCAGGGCGAGGCGGACGCCATATTTGCAAAGATGGACGCAGAGGCGCGCGGCGCGCGCGAAAAGCTCACGAAGCAGGCCGAAGGCATGGACGCGCTCGTGAAGAGCGCGGGAACTGCTCCCGATGCGGTGCGCCTTCTCATAGCCGACAAGCTCGAGGCGATAGTCGCCGAGCAGGTTAAGGCTATTTCGGGCGTGAAGATCGACAAGGTGACTGTGTGGGACGGAGGAAACGGCGAGGACGGCAAGACGGCCACCGCCAACTTTTTGTCGGGGCTTTTAAAGTCCCTCCCGCCCCTGGAGGAGATATACAATATGGCGGGGCTAACGTTGCCTTCGATAATCTCTCCCGTTAAAAAGGAGGAGCAGGATGCGGAAAAGTCCGCAACGGAGACCGCCGAAACGCCTGCTGCACGTGCCGAAGGATCTTCCGTACGGGCTGAGAGTGAGGACGGCAAGTAAATTCAAAACACTGAAAATATCAAAAAATAATTTTAAAGCCCGCGTTTTGCGGGCTTTTTTCTGTCTGTAAATAATTGTCCTGCATATCAGGCGGCGCTTTCGTCAAAAGCGCCCAAAATATGCGCGCGCTTATTTGTTGCCAAAAGCGGCCTGCGGTGGTATCATATATTCAGAGACTGAATCGCGGCCTCTGCCGCGCGCGGAGCTATTATGAGAATAAGGATAAGACAGATAGCAAATCTGCCCGCCATGCGTGCAATTTTATCGTTTTTCGACAGTTTGTGGTTTCCCGCCGCATATGCCGTCCTCGCGCTTGTATCCTCTTTCACGGGCATGGAGATAGCTTTCTATGCCATAACCGCGGCGATAGTTGTATTTACATCGGTATTTTCGCGCGATTCAAAGCCTCTGCTTGTGCCCGTGTTCATGGGCGTGTATGCCGTGAGCCGTGTACACGCGCCGCAGCCGCCGGTTGAATCGGACTTTTTTTATAACAGAGGAGTGCAGATATATCTTCTCTGTCTGGGCGCGGCGTTTATCTCCTGTCTTATATTCCGCTTTATTGTCTTTCCGCAGGACAGGAATTTTTTTAAGGAGAGCAAACTTCGTCTCGGCATAATTTTAATGGCGGCGGCCTTTCTGTTGAACGGCGTGTTTTTCGGGGGATATAAAATAGCCGATCTGCCGTTCGGATTATTGACGGCGCTCTCGTTCTTTGCCTTATATATCTATTTTTACAATACTCTGTATATCGGCGAGGGCACGGGCAGATATGTCGGCCGCCTGCTTGTGATGACTGCCGGCATAATATTTTTGCAGCTGTGTAAAATTTACATCTTCGACGGAGTTGTCTCAGGCGGCTCGGTGAATAAAGATAACATTATAACCGGCTGGGGCACGGACAGCGATATCGGCGGAATGCTCGCCATATTCTTGCCTGCGTGCTTTTATATTGCATACACGTGCCGAAGATTCGGTTTTATATTCTATGTGCTCGGATTTGTGTTTTTTGCGGGAACGTTGCTTACATTCAGCCTCACGTCCGTACTCGTCGGAGGAGCGGTCCTGATCGCTGCGGCAATATATCTCAGCGTAAAAAGGTCGCCCGTAAGAAGATTTGCCCGCATATTTAATATAGCCGTGATCGTGGCCTGCGCCGTGATGGCCGCGGTTTTCCGTGATTTGTTATACGATTTTTTTGCCGTGTTTTTAGAGCGCGGTCTCGGCGATACGGACAGGTTAGGGCTGTGGTCGAACGGAATACGCAACTTTCTGCGCGCGCCTCTGTTCGGCGCTGGTTTTTTCGGGTCGCCCGAAAATCTGCAAAATGCGGCTAACCGCTTATTACCCGAAATGTATTGCAATATCTTCATTCAGATGCTTGCAAGCTGCGGGATATTCGGCCTGATCGCATATATCGTTCATATACTGCAGGCGGCGTTTGCGGTTAGGCGCGACCCCACATCCGAGAGCATGTTTTATATAGCTGTGCTGGTGAGTATATTTGCAATGTCGCTGTCGGAGAATCTTATCTTCCGCGTGTTCCCCGCCATGGTATACTCGGTCTTTCTGCTTCTGTCGGAGCGCGAGGGGGAGGACGGGCCTTTGCTTCTTGTAAGGCCGCTTTTGATAAAGCTCATAAGTCGCAAAAAGCGTGAGGAGGGCGCCAAAGGCGCCGCATCTGCCGCAGGCGGCGGAGCGTGCAACAGTGCGGCCTCCTGCAATGCCCCGCCGAAAGGTCCTGCGGGCGAGCGGCATGATCTATGATGCTGTTATTAAAATATGGAATTAAATTAAGTGCGGGCGTGCGGAGTTAAACTCCGCACGCCCGCACGTTTAAATCAAACCATGTATGTATTTTTATAGTATCTTAAGAGCCGTTTTGCCAAACTGCTTTTCCGCGCAGTCGAGCGCCGCGGCGATCACTTTGTCCATGTCGTAATATTTATACTGCCCGAGCCTGCCGCCGAAAATGACATTCTCTTCCCCGTCGGCAAGTTCTTTATACTTTGCGTACAGCGCATTGTTCTTTTCGTCGTTGACGGGGTAGTACGGTTCGTCGCCGCGCTTCCACTTTACGGGGTATTCGCGCGTTATGTAAGTGACGGGGCTCTGCGCCCTTTCAAAGTGTTTGTGCTCGATGATCCTCGTATACGGTACTTTCCTCTCCGTATAGTTTATGACGGCGTTGCCCTGGTGGTTTTCCTCGTTGAGTTTCTCTGTGTCGAAGCGCAGCGAGCGATATTCCAGCTCGCCGAATCTGTAGCCGTAATATTCGTCTATCATGCCGGTATAGAGCACTTTTCCTGCAATGCCGGGGTTCTGTGCGATAAATTGGAAGTAGTTGCAGTTCAGCTTTACCTCCGTGCCCTCCAGAAGTTTTTCGGCAAGTTTTGTATATCCCCCTTCGGCAATGCCCTGGTATTTATCGTTGAAGTAATTGTTGTCATAGGTAAAGCGCAGGGGCAGGCGCCTGATAATAAACGCGGGCAGATCCTTGCAACTCTTTCCCCACTGTTTTTCTGTGTAGCCTTTGATAAGCTTTTCAAATACGTCCCTGCCGACGAGTTTCAGCCCCTGTTCCTCCAGGTTTTTGGGCTCGCCTATGTTAAGGGCGGCTATCTGCTCGTCTATCTTTGCCCTTGCCTCGGCGGGAGTGAATACGCCCCACATCTTTGAAAAGGTGTTCATGTTGAACGGCAGATTATAGAGTTCGTCCTTGTAGCGCGCTATGGGCGAGTTTATAAAGTTGTTGAAGCTGACAAATCCGTTGACGTACTTCCATATACGCTCGTCTGAGGTGTGAAAGATGTGCGCGCCGTATACATGTATGTTGATGCCGTCTTTGTTTTCGGTATAGATATTTCCGCCTATGTGCGGGCGTTTGTCTATCACAAGGCACTTTTTACCCGCCTTCTTTGCCTCGTGCGCGAATACGCAGCCGAACAGCCCCGCGCCGGCGATAAGATAGTCGTATTTTTCCATAAAATATCCGCTCCCACGATATTTAAAAAATTTTATGTGCGTCGGGCGAATCTCTCGTGCCCGCGCATTGTAAATATTATATCACTAAAAAACGCGTGCTGTCAATATCAATTTTGAGCGGCAAAACTGTTGACAAAGTGCCGAGCCGCTGATATACTCAGCATGTAAATATATTTTGCTTTTCAGGAGGTAAACTGCGTTGAGAATATGATTTTCTGCAAAAACTATACTTTGCCGTACGCACGGTTTTGCCGCGCGTGTGCGGCCATGCAGAAAATCGCCCCGCTCAGAATTTAAACGCAGCACCGTCCGTATAATATTTTTGCGCGCATTTTTTATGCTGAAAGTATGCGCGCGCCCTCTTTTGGCGCTGTAATTTTGTCCGCAGGTGTTTTCTGCGGACTTTTTCGTTTTGGCGGACTTTGTTATTTTGCCGCGTCAAAGGAGGTGCAAAATGTCAGTTATAATGTTGGACGGGGTGGATTTTTCCTATCTTTCCTCCCTCGTCCCCGTGTTCAAAAATTTAAGTTTCTCTGCCGACAGTTCGTGGAAGACGGGGCTGGTCGGCGCGAACGGCAGCGGTAAAACCACTCTTTTCAAACTTCTCTGCGGAGAGCTGCCCTGTTCTGGCAGGATAAATACAAATTTAAAATTTGTCCGCTTCCCGTTTGAGGTCTCCGAAGGCGAGACGGTGTATGCTCTTGCGGGCAGGCCGGGCGGGGAGGAATGGGAGTTCTGGCGCGAACTCGCCCTTTTGGGCTTGCCCGAGGATATCTGCGGAAGGCACTTTTATCAACTCTCGGGCGGGGAGCGCACAAAGGTGATGCTCGCCGCGCTCTTCTGCACGGAGGCCTTTCCGCTCATCGACGAGCCCACAGACAGTCTCGACCTTGCAGGGAGGAGGCGGCTTGCCGAATATTTAAAGGGAAAGGGCGGCTACATAGTCGCCTCGCACGACCGCGCCTTTTTGAACGCCTGCACCGACCATACAGTCTTTTTGTCGGGCGGCGGGGCGCAGGTCGTCGGCGGCAACTACTCGGTGTGGCGGGAGGCGCAGGACAGATATCTCGCAAACGCCGCCGGGAGCAAGCGCAAGCTCGAGCGTGAGGCGGGCAGAATGAGCGCAGCCGCGCGGCGCGCCGAGGGCTGGGCGTTCATGGCCGAGCGCGAAAAGTTCGGCGGCGGGGGCGACAGGGGCTTTCTGGGCGCAAAGGCCGCGCGCATAATGAAGCGCTCCAAGGCGGCCGCGGCGCGAAAGGAAAAAGCTGCCGAAAACGCCAGGGAGCTTGCCCGCGCCCTGCCCGACGAGGGCGTAAAACTTGCGCTCCGCCCCATGGACTGCCGCAAACAGTGCCTGTTTTCGCTGGAAAATTTTTGCCTTGCCGTCGGCGGCAGACAGTTGTTTTCCGGCTTTGATATGCGCATAATGCGCGGAGAGCGCATAGCCGTCACTGGCCCCAACGGCTGCGGGAAGAGCACTCTGCTAAAGTATATAGCGGACAACGCGCAGGGAACAGCCGTATCATACCTTGCCCAGCAGTTTGAAGACGGCGGCTCGCCCGCGCAGTACGCCGCGCGCTTTGATATTTCCGAGGGCGACTTTTACAGCATGCTCGCAAAACTCGGCTTCAAAGAGAGCGACAGGGGCAGGGATATGCGGAATTTAAGCGTCGGCCAGCGTAAAAAGGTGGCGCTCGCGCGCAGTCTGCTGCAGTCTGCGCAGTTATATATCTGGGACGAGCCGCTCAACTATCTCGACGTTACGGCGCGAGAGATGGTGGAGGAGGCTGTGATAAACTCGGGCGCGACTATAATCTTTGTCGAACACGACGCGCAGTTCATAAAAAACGCCGCCACGCGGGTGATAGAGCTTTAACCGGGCTGACGGCAAAAGGACATAAAATGCGGCATAAATACGGGCGGGCGGCGCAATA
>DVHB01000029.1 GCA_018712405.1 Candidatus Coproplasma stercoripullorum | reverse complement strand
AGCCTATTCCTGAACCCCCGGACTATCCGGGGGTTTTCTTTATACAAAAAACCCGCAGGCGCGGCAATTTGCCGCGCCTGCAGGCTATATATAATATTTTACACTAAAAACAGAAATCGCTACGAATAAACAAGAGCCGCTGATCAATCAGACCCGCCGTTACCGGCGTCTGAAGAAGCCTCTGTCCCGGAATTGGCAGACTTTTCGGCCTCGGCTGCCGGCTCGCCCGATTCGGCAAGCTTCTGCGCATAAGCGGCGCCCACAGCGCCCACTCCCACCGTCCTGTCTACCGGGAGCGAAAACAGCACTCCGCCTGCCTCCGTCTTTAAACCCGCAGAGTTTGATATGGCCTCCATTATCGCCATTTTACCCTCACGCTTAGAGAGAATAAGCAGAACCTCAGTCTCCTCATGCACTGATATGCCGATGAACTGCTCGGCCTTGGCGTTGGAGAGCGAGCGCGAGCGGATGATGGTGCCGCCCGCCGCGCCTGCGGCGCGAGCCGCCTCCATGGCGTCGTCCACATATCCCTCCGAGACTATTGCGACGATAAGATCGTAAGTTCTGTCTTTATCCTTCATTATCTTCCTCCCGTCCACCGTTTTTGCCGCCGCCGCGGAACATATGCCGTTTGCCGCTATCTCAGATACCGCTGAGAGCGGAACAGTGAATGATATTCCGCGCCCCACGAGATAGAGCGACATCTTGTTGCCTATTTCGTTTAAGATCGCCTCTTCGTCGCTCTCAGGGATGAGCGAGAGCATGACTGATTTTTCGCTTGTGCCTATGCCGAGGTAATTTAAAACCGAACTGCGCGCCGTGCCCTTGCCCATGCACAAAAATGTGAGCGCGACCGAAAAATCGTTTAAAAGTTCGCAGATCTTTCCGTCGTCGCCGCGGTTGACTATGCTTATCAAAAGTTTTGCGCGGTTGGGCCGTACGGACTGCCTTGCGGTGCGTTGCATGCGCGCCTGTGCAGTCTGGACGCGCTCCCTTGCCGTCTGGACTCCCTTTGTCATATCAGTCCACCTCGTACTGCAATATCCTGTCGTCTACCGTGAGGAAATTGCGCTTGATTTTTGAAGTTTTGCGCCTGTATAATATGCCGAATACCTGTATTGTAATGAGCGGCATGAGCGCAACGAACGCCACGCAGCCGAAAGCGTCGGTCATGATCGCCGTGGGCGCAAGGCCGCCCGCGATGACCTCGCACGCGCCTATCGCCATGGGCAGAACGAAAGCCGACACCATTGCGCCCGATGCGACGCCGCCAGAGTCGAACGCGATACCCGTGAAGAGCTTGGGCGAGAAGAAAGTCAAGATAAGCGCCGCCAGATAACCGGGCACGAGGATATACATTATATTTATTCCCGTTATCACCCTGAGCATGGCAAGCCCGAGCGCGCAGCACACGGAGATGCCGAGGGCGAGCTTCATGGAGCGGGCCTTTATGGCGCCCGCGCTCATGCGCTCCACCTGCTTGTTTAAAACGTGCACGGCGGGCTCTGCCGCAACGACGAAGTAACCTATTATCATGCCGACGGGTATCAAAAACCAGCCGCCCATAAAGCCGCCGAGGCCCTGACCTATGAGCGTGCCCATGGGGGCGAAGCCGACGTTTGCGCCCGTTAAAAAGAGCACGAGGCCGACGAAAGTTATGACTATGCCCACCACTATCCTTATTATTTGGTGCTTGTGGAAGGAGCGGGTCACAAGCTGGAAGAGAATGAAAAACGCCGCTATGGGCGCGAGGGCTATGCCCACCTCCTCGGCATAGGTGCCGAGGCCGTACACAAATTCGAGGAAGGCGTTTGAGGTGTTGCCCTCGTGCACGATCTCCTCGGTGACGTACACGAAGTCCTCCGCATTGGTTATTATGCCGAGCACGAGCACGGCGATTATGGGGCCGACGGACGAGAGCGCGACGAGACCGAAGGAGTCGTCCTTGCCCTCTTTATCGCTTCGTATGGAGGCGACGCCCACGCCGAGAGCCATTATAAAGGGTACCGTCATGGGGCCGGTGGTGACGCCGCCCGAATCGAAGGCTATCGCCCAGAAACTGGGGTCTACAAAAGCGAATGCGAGCACGAACGCCACTATGTAGAAAATTATGAGAAGTATCGACAGCCTGATCTTGAGCACGATGCGCAGCATGGCGATAGTTAAAAATATCCCCACCCCCACCGCCACGGCGATGATGAGCGTCCAGCTGTTGATCGTGCCCGAGACGTAGCCCGCAAGTATCTGCAGGTCGGGTTCGGCGATCGTCACTATTATGCCTATAACAAAAGACACAAGCGCAATGAGCCAGATCTTGCGCGAATGCGTGACAACCGAACCGATCTTTTCGCCTATGACGAGCATGGACATATCTGCGCCCATGTTGAAACCAGAGAGGCCGACTATTAGCAGTACCGCGCCTATTAAAAACAGCACGAATGAGTAGGTCTCAACGCCGAGTATTACGGCAAGCACCAGAATTATCAGGGCTATCGGCAGAATTGACGACAGCGACTCTTTGAGTTTATCTATAAATGCAGTCTTCATGGCGGCTCCGTGAACCATACGCAGACAGGCCGCGTATGGTTTATTATAGCATTTTGCGTATAATTTGTCAAATATGCCGTTCAAATGCGCCCTGCGGCCTGCACGAACGCCGCAAACAGCGCGCGGCTTTTCTCATTGACCGTATAGTCGAGCTCGGGATGCCACTGCACGGCGTGCATGAAGCGGGCGTCTTTTATATACGCGCCCTCGACAAGCCCGTCCTCTGAAACGGCCGACACTGCTAGCTTCGGAGAAAGAACGTCTATCGCCTGGTGGTGATAGCTGTTGACAGCGGCACTCTCCGTGCCGTAAATATATGCAAGCGGCGATCTTTCGGGGAAAATTATGCGGTGAACGGCAATGCCGTGCGGAGGCTTGTTTTCGTGCACGGTCGGCGAATTGCGCTGCGACGGCAGGTCCTGCCAAAGAGTGCCGCCGAGCGCGGCGTTAAAACCTGTATGCCGCGGCATATGCCGAACGCGGGCTTATCATCAGCCATGCACCAATTTAAGAGCAGCCCCTCCATTGCATCGCGGACATTATCGGGAGCGCCGCACAGCGGCAGACGGGGCATGCCGTACACCGAAGGATCGACGTCCGGACCGCCCGTAAAGAGTATGCCGCTGCATACGGAGTATGCACGGCGCAGAGCATCCGCATTTTCGGTATACGGCAGAATAACAGGGCAGGCGCCCGCCTGTTCAAGCCCGCCGAGATAGCCCGGTATCATCCAGACGCTGCTGCGGGAAAAGTCGTAAAGCGGCACGACGCCTATCAACGGAAAATTCATATTGTTCCTTCGTTAAAAGATCATTACGCAAACAATAATATCACACCGTCAAAAAAAATTCAAACCCAAAACGGGCGCCGTTCGCATATACACTATACGGATATTTTACAACGGCAATAAGCCGGCCTTATAGCGAAGAAGCGGATATGTGCATATTGACAATCGCACATA
>DVHB01000028.1 GCA_018712405.1 Candidatus Coproplasma stercoripullorum | reverse complement strand
CGGTGCCGCTCAGATGGACGGCGCCATCCTCGTAGTTGCAGCTACCGACGGTCCCATGCCCCAGACCCGCGAGCACATCCTGCTTGCCCGTCAGGTAGGCGTTCCCTACATCGTAGTATTCCTCAACAAGTGCGACCAGATGGACGACCCCGAGCTTCTTGAGCTCGTTGAAATGGAGATCAGGGACGTGCTCAACCAGTACGGCTTCCCCGGCGACGATACGCCCATAATCCGCGGTTCCGCTCTCAAGGCTCTTGAGAAGGCTACCTCCGGTTGCCCCGATGCAGAGGTTCTTGCCGCTCCCGAATGCCAGTGCATTCTTGAGCTCATGAACACTATCGATGAATACATTCCCACCCCTCAGCGCGATACCGATAAGCCCTTCCTTCTTCCCGTGGAAGACGTGTTCACCATTTCCGGCCGCGGCACCGTTGCTACCGGCCGTGTAGAGCGCGGTGTTGCACACGTTGGTGATCCCGCCGAGATCGTAGGCCTTATCGATAAGCCCGTAGGCACCGTTATCACCGGCCTTGAAATGTTCCACAAGAGCGTTGACGAAGCTATCGCAGGCTTCAACATCGGCGCACTCCTTCGCGGTATCGACCGTAAGGGCATCGAAAAGGGTCAGGTTCTCGCTAAGCCCGGCACTGTTAAGACCGCTACCAAGTTCGAAGCTCAGGTATACGTTCTTAAGGCAGAAGAGGGCGGCCGTCACACTCCTTTCTTCAACCACTATCGTCCTCAGTTCTTCATCAGAACTACCGACGTTACCGGCTCTATCGACCTTCCCGAAGGCACCGAAATGGTTATGCCCGGTGACCATGTAACCATCACCGTTGAGCTCATCAAGCCCGTAGCTGTTGAAGAAAAGCTTAAGTTCGCTATCCGCGAGGGTGGCAGGACTGTAGGTTCGGGCGTTATCTCCAAGGTTCTTGGTTAATCGAACCGCACAAAACTTCATATAAGCTGCGCATTACGTTGTCGCTGTTACGGGTATGTTCGGTCATTTACGTCAAAGTAAACTCCCTCACATCTTCCGCCAGCTCCTCGTACTGCTTGCTTCTCTGAAGTTTTAACGAGCGTATTAAATTAAGGTAATAAAAAGCTGATTGGCAATCGCCAATCAGCTTTTTTAATTTATATAATATTCCACAGTAAAGTCCCCCTTGCGAAATGGGGAAAGCGAGCAAGGCGAGCGTAAGGGGGATATATATCACTCGGCGATTGTACAGATTGATTGCCTGCGCCTTATTTAGTAAATTCATTCGATATTGCCAACGCAAAGTTATATAAACAAAAAACATGGCAAAATAGCGAAATTCTGCCATGTTTTATTTTCAATTATTCTTTGGCGCCGTGGCGGCGTAAAATTCGCACCAGGCCTTTAAAGTGCAGTTCACGCAGTCGGGCTTCTGCGAATGGCATACTCTGCGTCCGTGGTATATCAGCCAGTGGTGCGCCTTCGACCATTCGCTTTGGGGTATTGCCGCCTTAAGCTGCAGTTCGGTCTTTTCGGGCGTATTTGCGTGTGCAAGCCCCAGACGGTTGGAAACGCGGAAAACGTGAGTGTCTACGGCTATCGCGTCGCCGCCGAACGCCACGGCATAAACGACGTTGGCCGTCTTTTGCCCCACACCCGCAAGTTTTTTTAAATCTTCGTGCGCGGAGGGCACCTGCCCTCCGAATTTTTCCACAATGTCGCGGCTGGCCGAAAGTATGTGCGCCGCCTTGTTGTGGTAGAACCCGCAGGAATATATATATTTCTCCAGCTCCTCCTGTGAAAGGGTGAGCATCTTTTCGGGCGTGTTATATTTTTTGAAGAGCACGTCCGTCACCTTGTTCACGCGTTCGTCTGTGCACTGTGCGGAAAGTATCACCGCCACTAAAAGCTCATAGGGGCTTTTATATTCAAGCGCGGGGCGCGCATCGGGATAGAGCCTTTCAAGCTCTGCCAGAATTTCGTCCTTGTCAGTCTTGTCCATGCCAAAAATTTTATCACTTTTCGTCATGATTTGCAACTTTCCGCGCGCCGTCAGCGAATATTATTATATAGCTGTCCTTTTTTCGTCCGCGTACGCGCAGGATCGCAAAGCGTCGCCTCCGAGAATCAGCGCTTTTTAATGAAGTATCCGTTCGGTCCGCTTATCATCGATACATAACCGTAGAACGCCGAATATCCTGCCCGCGCAATGATAAGTTTTGCCGTTTTTTGTATGCCTGCAGGGAATTTTACCGAGAAGCCGCACCCGAGTTTAAGTTCCGAGGGCGTGGCAACCACGGCCGCGGGAACGCCGTGCGCGCATAGTTTTGTTTTGCAGTCGATTGCCTGCGTGCGCGAGCGGAAAACTGCCAAAATTTCCGTCATAATCCTTTCCTTCTCTCGTATATTATAAAGTAAGCGTCGGCGGCGTAGTACAAGCTTTCGCCTGCCGTATATTATCATAATATGAAGTTCAAGGGGGTATTTGCCAAATGATCTATTTCGATAATGCCGCCACGGGCGGTTTCAAGCCGCAGAATGTGCTCGCCGCCGTGGGTGCGGCAATAAAGATATGCGCCAACCCGGGGCGCAGCGGTCACAAACTCTCCGTCGCCTGTTCCGAGCGCGTGCACGCCTGCCGCAGGGAGCTCATGGAATTTTTCGGCGGCTGGTCGTGCGACCGAACCATATTCACAAAAAACTGTACCGAAGCTCTGAATATAGCTCTTCTCGGTACTTTGCGCGCGGGCGACAAGGTGGTAACTACATTTGCCGAGCATAACTCCGTTCTCCGTCCGCTGCAGTACCTCGAGGACAGGGGGGTGCATGTTGAGCTCGCCCCGCTCAATTCCCGCGGCGAGATAGATATTGCGGCAATAGCTTCGAGGGTGCGCGCCGAGACGAAGGCGGTCGTGGTAACTCTCGCCTCCAACGTGACGGGCGCCTCGCCCGACATTAAAAAACTGCGCTCGGCCATACCCCCGCGCACCCTTCTCATCTGCGACGGCGCCCAGGCCTGCGGCCATATCCCCATAGACATGAAGGAGTGCGGCATCGATGCTTTGGCCGTGGCGGGGCACAAGGGCATGTACGGCATACAGGGCAGCGGCGTGCTGCTGTTTTCAGACAGGCTCGACCCCTTCCCCATAATGTTCGGCGGCACGGGCAGCGAAAGTTTCAACCTCAATATGCCCGATTTCTATCCCGACAGGCTGGAGAGCGGCACGGTGAATTATCCCGCCATAGTTTCGCTCGCGGAGGGGGTGCTGTATCTGAAGTCACACTTTAACGAAGAACGCGATAAGCTCTACCACCTCACGTCGCTGTTGCACGAAGAGCTTGTAAAACTGCCGCACGTCAGGCTGTATTCCCGTCCGAATTATTCGGGGATCGCCGCATTCGCGATAGAAAATATGAGCTCGGAACAGGCAGCTTATCTTCTTTCGGAGGAGTTTTCCATATGCGTGCGCGGCGGGCTGCACTGCGCGCCGCTCATGCACGAAGCTCTCGGCACAAGCGATTGCGGTCTGGTACGCGCGTCGCTCTCGCCGTTCAATACCGAGAGGGAGATTGAGCTGTTTATCACCGCTTTAAGGTCGCTCTCGCCGCAGTAAAATTTGAATGGTTATTTATCGGCGGCGCCGCCGGGTCCTCCCGCGGCGCCGCATACTTTTGCCATGGCGGCGGAATGGCTATATCCTTTTCAGCCGTGCGATGATGCTCTTCAGTTTTTGTTTTTTAAAGCCGTCCAGCGCGGGCGCCATCAGGTTATAAAAATTGTCGATGTCCTCGTTTGTAAGCGTACCGGCGCGCTTGCCGCGCTCGGCTTCTTCTATTATCGCCCTCATAATATCGTTCTGGCTTCGGCCCTGCATCTTTGCCGAAACGTCTTTAATAAGATTTACGCCCTTGTCATTCTCAAATTCTTTGTCATACCGCATATCCTTTCCGTTGTTTTCGCTTTCGTTTGAAAAACTTTTAAAATCTTTCACGCCATCCTCCGCATATAATGTCAGTAGTAATAATTTATGCGGCGGTAAAAATTTATGCAACTTCTTCTCATTCTCGCGCTCATTCTTTACGGCGGAAAGGGCGGGAACGCCAAACTTTTAAACGAACTCAAGCCGCTCATCGAATCGGTGGGCGGAGAGGAGGTTAAGGAAGCTTTCAGAAATGCCGAGGAGCTTGAAAGCGTAATTTCGGCGTTCGGAGGACTGGGTACCGCTGACGGCGCAAGCGGAGGAAACGGCGACGACAGCCGCGCCGGAAGCGGCGGCATGAGCGCGGATGCCGGCAGCGCGGCTGCCGGGCATGCGCCTGGACGAGGTGAAGAGACCGGCGATAATACAGGCAATAATTTTCCTCTTGCTCCCGTAGCGGGCATTGCCGACAGAGAAATCCTGTATCGGCTGGTGCAATATTTTTCACAGAACAGCGCGGGCGCATAGCGGCGTGTCACCTATACCATAATATATATGACCGGGTGCGCTGCCGCAGGCATGCGCCGGTATTTTGTGGCATAAAACGGCGGGCATACAAAATATAAGCGAGTTTTTTTGAAAGTATAAAAAAATCTAAAAAAGCGCAATTTTTTTTAAAAATTTGCTTGACTTATTTTTAACCTTTTGATATGATATAAAAGCTGTCGCGAGAGACAGCTTAGTTTTTCTTTAAAGAAAGACGAAACGCCCCGCTTTAGCGCGGGCAAACGAAGATTGACAACTGCATAGAGAAAAGAAACAAGTACAAAAGGCAATTTACAGATTGATTTTGGTTAATACGAGTAGAAAAAAAGCGGACAATTTTGTTTGGTTTTTAAGCTGCAGAAAGATTGAAATTAGTCGAGTTAAAGTTGTAGAGTTTTTTGTAAGTTTGCATAAAAGCAAGGACGAGTAGGCGTACCGAAAAGGTACGGAGAAAAGATCAAGCTACAAAGAGCATACGGAGGATGCCTAGGTA
>DVHB01000027.1 GCA_018712405.1 Candidatus Coproplasma stercoripullorum | reverse complement strand
TCCAGACGGTATCTGGCTCTTTTGAACCTCATCTTCATTATACTTCAATTCTTTCTTTTTAGCAAGATATTCTTTTGTATTTGTCTTGCCGTATTTCTGTGAAATCAGGCTGACGAATACATCGGTTGCGTCCAGCTCCCCGTCAAACACTGTTGTAACATTAATCTCTGTTTTGTTTTTTGCCATAGGCAGTTATCCTCCATAGACAACATCCCGCTGAAAGATATAGAAGCTGCTTTCAGCGGGGATACATATACTTTTGACGAGTGTTCATCTATGAAAACACCCGCTCCACCAATAACGACCTAAATCGAACTTTTTAAAAGTTTGATTTAGGTTTGTTTATTTATTATAAGGAGTAAAGCGATGAAAAAATGCCCGAAAATGGTAAGAGGAATTAGAAATAGAATTAAGTGGTTCTTTTTCGGTTATTCATACCATTACATAATTAAAAAGGACTCTTCAATATCTGATACTATTTATATTATTTATGATATACTCAAAAATTTAAGAAACAGAGCTTATGAGCACTTGGTTATAGATGATAAGCGTTTTACCCCTATTCAATTCATGCAGACAATAACAGATGGCAAGTCATTTAGAGTTGAGATTTCTCTCATTGATAAAGTCGGAAAAAAGCATATTATTATGACTGAGGTTTCGGACTTTGTTGAATGTGCAGATATTTTTGTTTCAGTCCTATTTTTTAAAGTTATACCGGATTTAAATTGGATTGATATTTCGGAAGACAAATGGAATGGAAAAGATATATTTGAAAAAAACGAGAAGATAATTTATTTTAATCCCGAATGGGTGAACTTTCCCAATTAAAATTAGTTTTGTTGAAACAACATAATTTCGTTTTAGGTTGTTCCTCTCCACCAAAAAACAGACAACACAAAGTGTTGTCTGTTTTTTGCTGAATGAACTTGTAACATAAAGGGACTTGAGGACGGGAGGCGTGAGCGTTCGGATATAAAGCGGCACAATCCCTCAGTCATCGCCTCACAAATTCGTCAATGACAGCTCCCTTTACGCAAGGGAGCCTCGATAAGGGAAGGCAAGCTGCGGAAACGCGGTCAATCCCCTCCCCTCTCCGACTGTTCCTGCGGAAGGGGCAGCTTTTCTGCCTCTTTGAAATATTTTAAATACGACTTTCTGCAATAGCGGCAGACCTCATCGTCCTTTGCGGGTTCGCCCGAAAAGTCATATTCGCCGTTCACGCGCCAGCCGTTTAAAATGCCTATCTCTATTGCGCCGACGGGGCAATAAAAGGAACACTTTACGCAACCTATGCAGTGCTTGCCGAATACGGGCCTGCCGCCCGCCATGGTGATATTCTTCTGCGGACAGCCGCGCGCGCACTTGCCGCAGCCCGTGCAGGCCTCAGTGACCCTATATCCCCTTCCGATAAGCGGCATTGCGGGATGCTCTATGCGAAAAATAAAGGGTACCACGCGCTTTAGCGGTCCATTTCTGAGCGGCGTCACCTTGCCGGCGAACATTTCGGCGGCCTCGACGGGTATCCTGCGTTCCGCCGCCTGCCACATGCGCGCCGCCATGCCGTCTGAATGGCGGAAAATCATGTTGTAGGGCATCACATAGTGATATTCGCCGGCGACGGCATACCCCTTCCTTTTCAACATGTCATACACATGCGCACATGAACCGTCGTTGAACTTTAACGGTTCGCCGGAAGTTTTTACAAGGTAAACAAGCCGCGTGCCGCTACACTCGGGAAGGCGCTTTATAAAATCGAATACTATCTGCGGCGCGTTGAAAGCGTGCACGGGGTAACCTATTACTATTCTGTCGAATTCGTTCGGGTCGCGCACTTCGCAGTCCTTTTCGATATTGACATATTTGCACTCCGCGCCGCAATTCTGCCACTCGCGCATTATGGCGCGGCAAATCTTGTGCGTGTTGCCGGTACCCGAAAACACATTGAAAACTGCTCTCATTATTCTTCCTCTCGGGATGTTTCAAAGCAGGCGCGGCCGTCCTTATCGAACCAATAACTTATATTCTCATCCTCAGAATGACTGTCGTACCAGATCTGCGCGATGAACGGCGATTTTTTGGCAAGCCTGTCGAAATTCCAGGGCTCAGGAGCGCAAAACGGACACCAGTGGCCCGCTCCGAGCACGGTATAGGGCGCGGCGAGGAAGGTGTGCCCCTCGCTGCACTGCCAAAGGAGCTTTTCGCGCGGAGATACATACTCCTTTGATAGGCACTTGCCGCCGCGGAAAGCTGCAGCGCCGTTCATATCTTCAAGTGACCACTCATCCATAGATTTGCGCTCGTCATAGCCATGATCGAGCAGCTTATCCCTGAATTTTACCTCCGGAGCCTCCTCGCGCGAGCCATACGAGGCGGCGTCGGCAACGCTGTAATCCGCCCACTTATCCGGCAGGGACAGAGCTGCCTTGCTGCCGCCGAAGGCAGCCAGAACGCGCCCTTCGTCGCCCCTTTTGAGCCACTTCAAGGGGGCGTTGTCGTCGTGCAGCAACCGCCTGAACACGAACAGCCCTATGACCGACGAGGGAAATATACGGGCAATTTTGAACATGCGGTATTTTTTGCCCATATCTGCCCAGAAATCGGCTACAGTTCCGCGCTGATAGCCGAATAATTTTTGAAGTTCGCCGCCGTCGGCGTACCACATGCCGTGAAAGTTGCGCGTAGCGCACCAGTTTGGTTTAAAGTATGCCTTGGGGGAACCTCCCATTATTGAAAATCCGTCGGCAAACGTATCGTAACCGGTGCGTCTGTTCTGAGCCCCGCCGGAAATATCGTAGGCCCTGTTCCAGAAACCGTCAATCTCGCCCGCATGTTCGCGCTCTATTATGCGTTTTATGAGATACCCGCTGTCACGCGCGGTGACCCATTCAAGCGGGCCGTTGAGCGTTGCATGGAATAAGAGCCCGTCGCTTATATTTGAAAAGATTATTCCGTCATATAACATGGCCGTCTGCCTGAGCACGGCCCAGTTCTTTACGGCGCTCTCCATCACATACCTCTCCGCGATCATCTTGTGCATGGCGTAGTTGTCGTATATAGCGGGCAAAAGCGGATCCCCGACTCTGCCCCAAGGATGCGCGAGCGTACGGTTGCCATACACCGCGACGGTTGAAGTATGTATCAGCTTTGCCTGTTTTGGCATTGCGGCCACGGCATCGGCGAGGCGCATGGCGCCCAGCTGGTTGCACTCATAACTGGCAGAAGCATTTTTATCGGAGCGCGGGGGAATGACCGCCGCCATATTTACTACTATGTCTGCTCCTTCCACAAGCGTTTTGCAGGATGAGATATCCGAGAGCCAGCCGCGCACGATATCAACACGCGCGCCGTACGTCCATTTAAGCTTTTTTGCAAGCTTGTCGTTCCTCTTTCTCGGGGTAAGGAGTATCTTTACCGCGTCGACAAAATCAAGTTCGAGCGCCTGTATAAGGGCCTCGCGCCCCATATTTCCGCTCACGCCCGTCATTGCAATAACCATTTTGAATATCCTCTCAATTAAATGGCGGTATAGAAATGCCGCATGCAACATAATTATAGCATCTGCGCAATAAAAATACAAACAAAACGGACAAGGTAAAATATAGCCGAACAAACCTGTTGAAAACTGTATTGCCGCGTGATATAATATGTATAAAGTCAAATATTTGCATATAAGGAAGTGCGCATATGAACAAAGTTAAAATAACCGTGCTCAAGACCACTTTTGATGAGGAGCTTGCCGCAGAATACGGCGCGGCGGGGCTGAAGGCCTGCCCCATGCTTAAAGAGGGGCAGGTGTTTTTTGCCGATTACGCAAAGCCCGACGGCTTTTGCGACGAGGCATGGAAGGCGATATACCAGTACGCGTTCGCGCTCGCCCATGGCGCAGGTAACGACGTATTTTACTACGGCGACTGGATAAGGGTGCCGGGCGTTGCCATATGCAGCTGCAACGACGGTCTGCGCCCCGTGATATTCAAACTTGAGGCTACCGACGAAAGATCGGAGATAGATTACACGCCCGTTGAGAGATGAGCTTTAATAAGGCAATTTTAAGGTAATACAGCCGCACGCGCTGTTGCGCGTGCGGCTGTATTACTTTAATAACTGATGTCGCAAGGCGGGTTTCCCGCCGCAGCAGGGCGAGTAACGCAT
>DVHB01000026.1 GCA_018712405.1 Candidatus Coproplasma stercoripullorum | reverse complement strand
AGATTCTGGCGCGCGGCCGCAGCTTTTTGTGTCCTGCCCATTATGTACGCGCTTTTTTTCATTTGTCTTTCAAAAAATTTTTAAAAATTTATTAGCTGCGGTTAATTTTCAGTTGACAAACATAACCTTGGTTACTATAATGAATATTGTTAATAAAACCATAGTTAAGTTTTATATATGAAAGCGCAGACCGGTGCGTCTGCGGCAAAAGGAGTTTTAAAAATGCCTCTCTCTATTGCGCCTCCCGGAATGGCGGTGGAGGTAAAAAACATCAGCGCCGACGATAAAGTGAAAAAGCACCTTGCCGAGCTCGGAATAGCCGCAGGTTCGCGCATAACGGTGATATCTTCAAACGGCGGCAACGTAATCCTGATCGTAAAGGAGGGCAGGCTCTGTTTAGACAGGTCGCTCGCCTCGCACATAATGGTGATAGCCGTTCACGATAATATGGTGCGTGCTGCGCACTGATTTTATAAATAATTTCTATGCGCAAGGCGGGTTTCCCGCCGTTAAGCGCGACTCAATTTGTCGCGAAAGCGAGCTCACCTGAGGTGAATTCGCGCGACTATATAACCGAGGGCATTTAAGTGTCGCGCGAAGAGGAGCAGAGCTCCTCAAACTCGCGAAAAATTTAGCTCTCGGCCAGAGCTAAATTTTTGTGAACCATTTAATTAAGGAGTATATATGGGAAAACTTTTATGTAATTTTGCTGTCGGCGAGAGCGGCAGGGTAAAGGCCGTCCTCGGCGAGGGCAGGGTAAGGCGCAGGCTGTTCGACATGGGCGTGACGCCCGGCGCCGACGTGACGTTGGTCAAAAAGGCGCCCCTCGGCGATCCGCTCGAAGTCACTTTGCGCGGCTATCAGCTCACGCTGAGAAAGACGGAGGCGCAGTGTGTTGAAACGGAGGCGGTAAAATGAGAACTTTTGCTTTAGCCGGTAATCCAAACAGCGGCAAGACCACGCTGTTCAACGCGCTCACGGGCTCCACGGCGCACGTCGGCAACTGGCCCGGCGTGACGGTGGATAAGCGCGAGGGTGTATACAAGGGCGCCGAGCATGTCGCGATCGTCGATCTGCCGGGCATCTATTCGCTCTCGCCCTACACGCCCGAAGAGGTGATAGCGCGCAATTTCATTTTAGAGGAATGCCCCGACGGCATAATCAACATAGTCGACGCCACCAACCTGGAACGCAACCTCTACCTCACCACACAGCTGTTGGAGATGGACGTACCCGTGATAATCGCGCTAAACATGATGGACTCGGTGGAAAAATCGGGCGACAGCATCGACGCGCAGAAGCTTGAAAGGGCGATAGGCGTGCCCGTGGTGCCCATCTCGGCACTCAAAGAGACGGGCATAAAGGAGCTCATGGACCGCGCCGCCGCCATGCCCGCGCAGAGAAAGGGCAAAACGGTGCTCTCCGGCGCGCTTACGGCGCCTATAGCCGAGGCCGAAAAGTATTTTGAGGAGAGGGAGATATCCTCCCCCGTGTTCCACGCCTTGAAGCTCATGGAGGGCGACGAGCTGGAGACGGCTACCCGTGAAGCTAAAAACGTGCTCGCGGATATCCGTCAGAAGTACGGCGCAGATTTAGAGGCCGTTATAGCCGACGAGAGATATAAATATATCTCCGCCAACTTATCCACGGCAAAGGTAAAGGATGCAAGGCCCGCCTCTGACACCAAGGGCAGGTTTTCAAAAAAACGTCCCGCCGACGCCGGCATTACAAAGTCGGACAGGGCTGACAGAGTGCTCACGCATAAGATATGGGGTATCCCCATATTTATAGTAATACTCTTCTTTATATTCCACCTCACATTCTCGGAGGACCTGTTCTACATAAACGCCATAGCCACGGCGGCGGGCAATCCCCTGCCCACCATGGACGATCTGGGCGTTGGCGCCACGCTGGGCGATTCGGAGATTTATTCCAACTTCGGAATAGCGCTCGCCGCGTGTTTCTACGACGGCGCCGTGTTCTCTCCGGGCGTGATACTGACTAATTTACTCAACCTTGTATTAAATTACATAACATACGGCATAGGCCTCGGCGTCGAGGCCGCGGGCGCGGCCGACTGGGCGGCCAGCCTGATAAACGACGGCATAGTCGGCGGCATAACCGCCGTGCTCGGCTTCCTTCCCCAGATACTCACGCTGTTCCTCTTCTTCTCCATACTCGAAGATACGGGCTACATGGCGCGCGTGGCGTTCATTCTCGACAGGATATTCCGCCGCTTCGGCCTCTCGGGCAGGGCGTTCATGCCCATGATAATGGGCTTCGGCTGCTCGCTGCCCGCCATGATAAACACCCGTACCCTCGCGGACGAAAAGGAGCGCACGGCAACCATAAGGGTAATTCCCTTCTTTTCCTGCGGCGCAAAACTGCCCATACTTACGGCGATTGCGGGCGGCATATGCAATGTGGTGGGCTTTTCGAACGTAGATCTTATAACGTACTCCATGTATCTGCTGGGCATAATCACCGCAATAGTGTCGGTCATAGTCATGCGCGCCACCACGATGCGCGGCGAGGTTCCCCCGTTTATAATGGAGCTGCCCGCCTACCACGTACCCGGCTTCAGAAATCTGATGCTGCACCTGTGGGATAAAACAAAGCACTTCGTTAAAAAGGCGTTCACCATAATCTTCGCCTCCACAGTGCTCATCTGGTTTTTGCAGTCATTCACCTGGAACTGGACGTTCATCGGCGCAGACAGCATGCAGACGTCCATTCTCGCCTCTGTCGGCCAGCTCATTCAGCCAATATTCACGCCGCTCGGCTTCGGCTCGCAGCTCAATGAATACGGCTGGGTATTCGCCGTTGCGGCCATCACGGGCCTGATCGCAAAGGAGAACGTAATAGCCACCTTCACCGTGCTCGCCGCCATGTTCGTGGCCGGCTTCGAGGGCACCGAAGACGGTGTGCAGGAAGCCATAATTATGATAGAGAACACAGGCATAACCTGGCCCGCGCTCATCGCCTTCATAATGTTCAACATGACGACTATACCCTGCTTCGCGGCTTGCGCTACCGCCAAGGCCGAGCTGCCCAAGGGCAGGTTCAAGTGGACGGTGCTCTTCTGGATAGTGACGAGCTACCTCGTCGGCGCCTTCTGCTACACCGTGTTCTCGTGGTGGTGGACGCTGTTCATCTGGCTGGCTGTCGCCGCGGTATTCGTGACCATAGTCGTGCTCAGGAACAAGGGAATAATAAAGTTCCCCGCCCTTCGCAAAAAGAGGGCGTAACCAAAGCGCGCAAACGCAAAATAACACATTGAAAGGGGCATATCATGGGACCTTTTGAAATCGTAACATTGGTCGTTGTGGGCCTCGCCGTGATAGGCGTCGTCGCCTACATGATAGTAAAAAAGGTAAAGGGTGAAAGCGCCGGTTGCGACTGCGGAAGTTGCGGCGCGTGTCCGCACTGCTCGGCGTGCAAATCGCGTGGCGCTAAACCCGCCAAAACGGAGAAAAAGCAGTAATTTTCTCCTGGTATTTTATAGCGGCCAACGTTAATCGTTGTGTGCGGCCCGCACAAGAATTTCGTGAACAATCTGTATATACTGTAAAACTCCTAAATATTACGTATGAATGGCGCCCCGCGCGAGTTTTGCGCGGGGCGCCATTTGCTTTTTGGTTTGCCTGCGGGTAAAAATAGTAAAAAATAACAAATATACGGCTATATAATTACAAAATGCGCGCGTTTGACAAATTTTTCTCAAACATTTGTCAAACGCGATTAAATTATGTATAATGTAAACTGAATAAAAATTTTTTACGCGGTCAAAAATTTTGCACGGGGAGCGCCGCCCAAGCGGGCTTCTCTGCACGTTTTTGCAAAGGAAGTGCCAGATGTCAAAATTATCAAAGAGAGTTTCAACGATAGCCCCTTCGATGACGCTTGCCATGTCGGCAAAGGCTGCCGAGCTTAAAGCTGCGGGCGAAAACGTCATTTCGTTCGGCGTGGGCGAACCCGACTTCATCACCCCCGCGCATATAATTCAGGCGGCCAAGGACGCGCTCGATGCGGGCTACACCAAATATGTTGCCGCAGCAGGTCTGCCCGCGCTCAAAAAGGCTGTGTGCAAAAAGTTCAAAGAGGACAACGGGCTTGACTATGAACCCTCGCAGATAATAATTTCCAACGGCGCAAAGCACTCCATATTTAACGCCGTGTTCGCCACTGTAGACCCCGGCGACGAGGTGATAATCCCCGCGCCCTACTGGCTTACATATCCCGAAGTCGTAAAGTGCTGCGGCGGCGTGCCTGTATATGTATACGCCACCCGCGACACAGGTTTTAAGGTCACCGCCGAACAGATAGAGAAGGCCGTGACGCCAAAGACTAAAATGCTCATCTTCAATACCCCCAATAATCCCACGGGCGCGGTGTATTCCGAAGAGGAGATAAGGGCGATCGCCGCCGTGTGCGAAAAGCACGACATTCTGGTGCTCGCCGACGAGATCTATGAAAAGCTCATCTACGGCGGAGAAAAGCACTTTTCAATTGCCTCCGCGTCGCCCAGGATGAAGGAGCTCACCATAACGGTAAACGGCGTCTCCAAGTCGTACGCCATGACGGGCTGGAGGCTGGGATACCTCGGCGCCGCGCCCGGGATCGCCAAGGCGATCGCCTCCTTCCAGAGCCACGCCACCTCAAACGTAAACACCATGACGCAGTACGCTACTATAGCCGCACTCGAGGGCCCTACAGAGCCCATGCAGGATATGGTAAAGGCGTTCGCCGCCCGCCGCGAAAGGATGATGGAGATCCTGGACGGCTTAAAGCCCCTCGGCCTCGACTATGTAAAGCCCGACGGCGCCTTCTATGTAATGTTGCTGTGCGACAAGTTCTACGGCAAGAGCTACGAAGGCAGGGTAATAAAGGGCAGCATGGATATGACGGAGATGCTGTTGGAACACGCCAAAGTCGCCTTAACGCCCGGCATCTGTTTCGGCGACGACGACTGCGTCCGCCTTTCGTATGCGCTTTCCATGGAAGAGATGGTAGAGGGCCTCAAGAGGATCGAAAACTTCGTAAGGGCGCTCAAGTAAGGCGCATACAGCTTCAAAACGTAAAAAGTCGGGAGGCGGAATCCGGAATATGGTGCATAATGCCTCCGAAGTTGAATGTTTGCAAAAATTTTTGCGTAAATTTTATCAAAGGTCTTGAAATTCCTCCCGTTTGCTGTTAAAATAGAGTAAACATATCACACGTCTGTGTGAAGGAGGATATAAATGATAAAAATTATTACGGGCGCCAAAGGCACGGGCAAGACTAAGAAACTCATCGACGCCGCAAATTACGACGCGGCTTCGGCAAAGGGCGTACTTGCGTTCATAACCGATACAAAGCGGTATATGTACGACTTGAACCGCGCTGTGCGCTTTATAGACGTAACCGATTATAATATAGCCGGCGAGGACGCGCTCTGCGGTTTCGTAAAGGGCATCGCTGCCGGCAATCACGACTACGAATACATCTACATAGACGGCATTGCGCGCATTGCGGGCAAGGAGCTCAAAGATCTCGCGGGCATATTCTACATGCTCGAAAAACTCTCCAACGACAACAACATCGTGATAACCATCACCTGCAGCTGCCCTGTGGAGAGCCTGCCCGAATTTATTGCCAAGTACGCTTAAAAACGTAAAACTGCCTTTATTTAAGGGGAGCGCAATTTTTACGCGCTCTCCCTTTTACTTTTATTTTTACTTTGGTCTTCAGGAGAACGACGATGAATTTTATCAGCACGCGCGGCGGCGAAAAAGTAACGGGAGCAAGGGCAATCGTGCAGGGACTTTCTGCAGGGGGCGGCCTCTTCGTGCCGGAAACCTTCCCCCCGGTAACACGAGAAGAGCTTGAAGAGATGCTCCCCATGAGCTACCCGGAGAGGGCGGCAAAGGTACTTTCCAAATATCTCGACGACTACGACGCCGAGGGGCTTCTTGCCGCGCTGGATGCGGCATATTCCAAGTTCGAAGGCGACCCCGCGCCCCTCGTTAAAATAGACGACGGCATATACATCCTCGAGCTGTGGCACGGCCCCACCTGTGCCTTTAAAGATATGGCGCTCACCGTGCTGCCATACCTTCTGCGAAAGGGCTGCGATATCTGCGGCATAAAGGAAACGATCCTGATCCTCGTCGCAACTTCCGGCGATACGGGCAAGGCCGCGCTCGAAGGCTTTAAGGATGCCGACGGCATAAAGATAATGGTATTCTATCCCGACGACGGCGTTTCAAAGATGCAGAAACTGCAGATGTGCACGCAGGAGGGCGGAAATGTAAACGTGGTTGCCGTAAAGGGCAACTTCGACGACTGTCAGACGGCGGTGAAGGAGATATTCTCGAACGAAGAATATGCTAAAGTTTTAAAGGATAAAAACGTCATTCTCTCGTCGGCAAACTCCATAAATTTCGGCAGGCTTGCCCCGCAGATCGCCTATTATTTTTCTTCCTATCTCGACCTTGTTTCGGGCGGGCAGATAGAGATGGGCGAAGAGATAGATTTCTCCGTGCCCACGGGTAACTTCGGCAATATACTTGCGGCATATTACGCAAAGCGCATGGGCCTTCCCGTAAGACGTCTGCACTGTGCGTCGAATATGAACAATATTTTAACCGATTTCTTTTCAAGCGGAAAATACGATACGCACCGCAACTTCTATAAGACCACGTCGCCCTCCATGGATATACTCATCTCCTCCAATCTCGAGCGTCTTTTGTTCGAGATCTGCGGCAGGGATACAAAGCGAACTGCGGAGCTGATGAAACAGCTCAAGGAGAAGGGCGAATATGCCGTTACTTCCGAAGAGAAGGCAAAGATAGCCGAAGTGTTCGACGGCGGCTTCGCCAATGAAGACGAGGTGGTGGAAACGATATACGATCTGTTTCTTGACACCGGCTATACGATGGATACGCACACAGGCTGCGCCATGAAGGTCGCGCTCGACTGGTTTGACAAGAATAAAAAGGATACCACGAAGATGGTGGTGGTATCTACGGCCAATCCCTACAAATTCCCGCAGGACGTTTTATACGCCGTCACGGGCAACGACGTAAAGGATAGCTTCAAGGGCATAAAGCGCCTGCACGCCGCCACGGCGATGGCCGTTCCCAAGAGCCTTGCAGGCCTCAAGGATAAGCCCGTGCGCTTTACAAAGACTTCAAAGCGCGACAAGCTTTTCGACGAAGTGCTTGAGTTTGTGGATAAAAAATAATTAAATAAAAATTAAATTAAAAAGTAATTTAAATTAAAATAAATAAAAAATACGCGCATTTTATTGCGCGTATTTTTTTATGGCTGCCTGCATGTATTTTTATGCTTCTTTGATCCCGAGAATATAGTCGGCCGCAATATCCAATAACTGGCACAACTTTGCAAGCGTATCCAGCGCGGGAAAAATATCGTCGCGCGTGTAGCGCGAAACGGTCTGCGGCGAAACGCCTATTGCCTGCGCTATCTCTTTCTGCGTAAGGCCGCTGTTTATTATCTCTTCGCGCAGCCTCCGCTGTATTTCGGCAAGCTGCGTTCTTTCGTTCTTTGCTCTCATGCTATTATTATCACATATTATTTGATTATTTATTGATATATCACATATTATGTGATATATCAAATATGATCATACGAAATGTGATTTTTTAAGTTGGAGAGGAGATGAAGAAGTTTAGTAAGCCTGTCGCAATTGAACAGGAAAGCAATGCCGGACAATATTGTATTAAGCCTGAAATAATCGAAAAGATAGAGCGCTCGCCGGATTGCGATGACTATTATAGGGAGATTTCGGATATGGTAAAGAAGTGCGTAAAATTTATTGACGATAAAAATTATGCTGCTGCAAGGGAAGAATATATAGAAACGATAGCGTCGTTAAAGATTAGGTTGATAAAATGAATTAAAGGTGTCTGCAATGCAGACACCTCTTTGATTAATAGGCGTATTGTAGCAAAATTTGCGTGCATGCGGCGGTGCGATAGGTGAAAAGGCGGTGTAAATTTCCGCTTACTTTGGTGATTGAACAAAAGTTGGCATAATTTACCTTGCAATTTGCACTGTTGTATGCTAAAATATGTGCATATAGGCAAAAATTTACTGCGGTTGCGCCGCGTCGCGATCCGCGCTCTTATCAAGGACGGGAAATTATGGAAGAAGTAAACGCACAGGCAGACAGCTGCGCAAAAAAAACGCTGTATTCGGCCGTTCAGCCGACAAACGCGCTCACTATAGGCAATTATATCGGCGCGATAAAGAACATGGTGGCAATGCAGGAGGAGTATAACTGCTTTTTCGCGATAGCCAACATGCACGCTATAACCGTGCGCCAGGTGCCGGCGGAGCTCAGGAAGAATACGCTCTCCATGCTCGCTCTGTATATGGCGTGCGGGCTCGATCCGAATAAATGCACGCTGTATGTGCAGTCGCACGTGCCCTGCCATGCCGAGCTTGCATGGGTGCTGAACACATTCACCTACGTCGGCGAAATGGAGCGCATGACGCAGTTTAAGGATAAGAGCGCAAAACACGCCGATAATATAAATATGGGGCTCATGGATTACCCGGTGCTCATGGCGGCGGATATCCTTCTGTATAAGGCCGACGTCGTGCCTGTGGGAATCGACCAGCGCCAGCATCTGGAGATAACGCGCGATATCGCCATCCGCTTCAACAACATATATTCCCCCACGTTCGTCGTGCCCGAGGGCGTATATCCCAAAGTTGGAGCAAAGATAGGCGACCTTCTGGATCCTTCCAAAAAGATGAGCAAGTCGTCTGAAAATACTAACGGCACTATATTTATAAACGACGACAGGGATACGGTCATCCGCAAGTTCAAGCGCGCCGTGACCGACAGCGACAGCGAGGTGCGCTATGACCCCGAAAATAAGCCGGGCGTGAGCAACCTTCTCTCGATATACACGGCTTTTTCCGGAAAGAGCATAGAGGAGGCCGAGCGCGAGTTCGCGGGCCGCGGTTACGGCGATTTCAAGCTCGCCGTCGGCGAGGCGGTGGCAGATAAGCTTGCTCCCGTGCAAAAGGAGCAGGCAAGGCTGCTTGCCGATAAGGAATATTTGAACGGCATTTTAAAGGCGGGCGCGGAATGCGCCTATAAGGCGGCCTCTTCCACGCTTGCAAAGGTTTACCGCAAGATAGGCTTCTATCAGCTTTAAAGGAGGCATATGTTCGGCTATATCAGCCCCGACAGGCCCTATCTGTTCATAAAGGACGAAACGCTGTATAAGGCGCTCTATTGCGGCGTGTGCCGCAGCATCTCAAAGGAGTGCGGACAGGCGGCGCGCACGGCGCTCACCTACGATATGGCGTTCATGTCGGCCCTGTTGCACAATATTCTGGGCGAGGACGTAAAAATAGTAAGGCGGAGATGCCCCGTCCACCCCATACGCCGCCGCCCCATGGCGGACGTAGACGACATAACCTGCCTTCTAGCCTGCGTGAACACGGCGCTCGCCTACTTTAAACTCGATGACGACAGGCGCGATAAAGAGGCGCGCGGTGTGCTGAGGTTTTTATATAAGAGGGGATACAGGCGGGTGCTTTCAAAACATCCCGAAATAATAGAGATCATCCGCAGGCAGACTGACGGGCAGGCAAAGCTTGAAGAGGAGGGTTGCGCGAGCATAGATATGGCGTGCGAACCCACTGCGCAGATGATGAAGGAGCTTTCGGATGCCGTCCTTAAAGATAAGGCCACCGAAAACACTGCGGCGCTTATGTATGCAATAGGCAAGTGGATATATCTCGCCGATGCGCTCGACGATTACGACAAAGACGTAAAACACGGCAGATATAACGTTTTATATTTAAATTACGGCGAAAAGACGCTGAAAGGGGCGGTAAAAAAGGGCGAGGGCGAACTTATTTTTGTGTTTGACAGCCTGTTTGCCGATATGCGCGCAAATCTTGCGCAGATAAAATTCAAATTCAATCACGACCTTACCGACAACATAATTTTGCGCGGCATACCCTTAAAAACGCGCTTACTTATGTACGGCGCGGGTCAATGCGGGAGAACAGAGAAAAAATGAAGAAATCTGACCTTGAACTTTTAGGCCTTTCAGAGAATGCTACCGAAGAGGAGATAAAGGATGCATATACCAAATTGCGCGCAAAATATCTTGAAGACCGTTTTAAGGACGGCGAAGAGGGGAACGAGGCCGCGCGCATGCTCACCAAGCTCGATACGGCATATGCCGAGATAATGAGCGAACTTTCGGAGAGTCAGAACGTCAAAAACGGCGGCACCTCCTTTGAAAAGGTGGAGGAACTCATCCGATCCGGAGATATCCAGGAGGCGCAGCGCGTGCTCGATTCCTTCAACGAGCGCAGCGGCCGCTGGCACTATCTCCAGAGCGTGGTATTCTATAAAAAGAGCTGGATGAACGAGAGCAAAAAACAGCTTGAGATCGCCATGCAGCTCGAACCCGACAATGCAAAATATAAGGATGCCTACCGTAAACTTAACGACAGATTAAAGACAGGAGCGCAGCAGCCGAACGAGGGGCAGAACGGCCAGAACGTATATGAGGGCCAGACCATGCAATCCTCGGGCGACGAACAGATGGGCGGCAATTTCTGTTCGTGGTGCATTCAGTGCTGCGCCCTGAATATGTGCATAAATATGCTCTGCAATTGCTGCCGCTGATTTGTGCGGGAAGCGGCGCCAAAACGCCGCAGGTGCAGTGATGGACGAAGAACGCAAAAACGGCGCCGAAGTGCCCCAGGATGGGCAAAATTGCGGCGCGGACAATCAAAAGACCCCGCAGTATGGCCAAACTAACGCTCGGTCGGGGCAGAACGGCGCGACGCCTGAAGAGCCGGGCGGCGGACAGTCCGAAGGCAACTTTTCTGAAGGTTCCGGCGGAAAAGGCAGCCATGACGGCGGGCACGGCGGGCACGGCGGGCAAAAAGAACGCGCAAAATTTACGCTATGGCAAAGGCCCGCGGAGGACCCTAACAGGAAGAAGTATTCGCGTGCCTTTCAGGTGGCGCTCGCCGGTATATCGTGCGGCATAGCCGTGGCGGCGCTCATGCTCGGCTACTATGTGAACGTGCTCATCGGCACGGCTTATATCGTGGCGCAGATCGCCCTTATGATCCCGCTTTCAAAACAGTTTTACGGCGTGGACCTGCTCGCCTATATCGCCACGGTGGTGCTCGCGCTGCTCGTCGGAGGGCTTGTGGGCAGGTGGTGGGAGTTCATTCCGTTTGTAATGTTTTTCGGCCTGCATCCCATCGTCAACTCCCTGCAGATACGCTACAGGGTGAACAGGTGGCTGGCGCTCGTCGTCAAGATGATCTGGTTCGACGCTATGCTGTTCGTCATGTACTACGCCCTCGGCAGTTTTATGGGCTTCACCTCCAGCGAGTTCTGGCAGACGATAAACAACTATGTATGGATAATAATTTTGGTGGCCGGTTCGCTCCTTCTGTGGCTGTACGATTTCATCATGTTCAAAGTGCAGATCTGGATAAACATGCTGGTCTACCGCATAAAAAAATAGAGGCTGCAACAGGCCGCGCCCGCAGGTGTGCGGGCGCGGCCTTAGTTGAATAAAAACAAATTGGAGCGGCAATATGCCCCAACTAACGCATTTTTTGTTGCGGCGCGCAATTCCTCTCTGTCCCCACTGGGCGGATGGCGAAACCCGCAGTCGCGCGGGTCTCGGAGCGAAGCGTTGCGGCGTGTAGCCGGTTTTTACGGAGATGATATGAAAAAGAACGACGATATAATTTCGACGGCCGAAGGGTACGGCACCGAGGGCGAGGCGGTATTCATGCACGAAGGTTCGCCCGTATTCGTGCCCTATTGCCTTGCGGGCGAGCGGGCGGAAATAAAAATACTCGCGGTAAAGGGCTCCGTCGCCTACGGCAAGTGCCGGAGGGTGCTGTCGCCCTCGCCTGACAGGGTGCCGCCGCCCTGTCCGGTATTTGAAAAGTGCGGCGGCTGCCAGCTCCAGCACATGAGCTATGCCGCGCAGCTTGCGTTCAAGACCGATCTCATAAAAAATACCCTCAAAAAGATCGCGGGTATAGAGGCGGACGTGCTTCCCGCCAGCGCCAGCGCAAGGCAGTATAACTACCGCAACAAGCTCGTACTGCCCGTGGGCGTTAACGCCTCGGGCGAGACGGTCATAGGCTTTTACGCCGCGCGCAGTCATCGCATAGTTCCCGTGGATAACTGCTCTATTCAGGCGGAGTGGTGCTCCAAAATAATTGCAATAGTTAAGGCATATATGCGGGGCAATGGCCTTAAGGGCTATGACGAGGAGAGGAGATGCGGCGATATCCGCCGCGTGGCCGTAAGGGAGGTGGGCGGCAGATATATAGTCGCCCTCGTCGCGGCAAAGGCGGTGAACTGTTCCCCTCTTGCAGATATGCTCAAAAAGGAGCTCGGTGAGATCACCCTGCTTTTAAACATAAACAGGTCGCAGGGCAACGCCATTTTCGGCGGGGAGTGGCGCACCGTCTTTGGCGAGGGCTTCTTCGAGGGCGAGGATATGGGCATAAAGTTCCGCGCGGGTGCGAATACCTTTTTGCAGGTCAACGACGGAGTTCGCACCGAACTGTACGGCGAGATAGTAAGAGAGGCGGCCGACGGCGGCGCTGTGGCGATAGACCTGTACAGCGGCGGCGGCATGCTCACCGCCCTGCTCGCCCGCGCCTGCAAGGCGGCATACGGCATAGAGGTGGTAAAAGAGGCCAGCATATGCGCCGACGAGCTGCGCGACATGAACGGCCTTTCGGGCAGAATGACCAATATCTGCGGCAAGGTCGAGGACGAACTTGCGGGCGTGTTCGAACGTACGCTCGGCGAGCGCAGGGTGATAGTGTGCGATCCTCCCCGCAAGGGCATGGAGCGCTCGGTGGTGGAGGCCGTGAAAGATAGCGGGGCCGATAAGATAATTCTCGTCTCCTGTAACCCCGCCACGCTCGCGCGCGACTTAGGGCTCTTACTCGGCGCGCTTAAAGATGAGGACGGAATTTTAAAAAAGGACCCCACATATGCCGCAACGAGCGCATATAAAATAGATTATATCCGCCCCTACGACATGTTCCCTCAAACCCGCCACGTCGAGACTATGGTAGTGCTACGCCGCAATCAGGACAAAAATACGCTGAAATAGCCATTTTTGAGCTGTTTTATCCCCATTTTATCTTCATTGTAGATGAGCACGGCTACCGCGAAAAGGTAACAAAGCAGTTCCGCACGGTGAGAATAGTAATCGAACTCGACTGTGGGAACACATAAATTAACTCAATAATATTGCCTATGCAATGAACGGGCGGCGGACTTTTTGTAAAAGTCCGCCGCCCGTTGCCGTCTTTTATAAAATAATCAGTATGTGTAAATAAAAGATTTAAAAGTGCTGACAAGGTATTGAAATTTGCTTATTGCTATGCTATAATAGACTTGTATTATAATTTGACGAGGAAAAATTATGGCTCTCAGCTACAACAAGTTATGGAAATTGCTTATCGACAAGGGGATGACAAAGACGCAAATGCGCCTTAAAGCCGACATCTCCACGACCACGCTCGCCAAACTCGGCAAGAATGAAACGGTGTCAATGGAGGTTCTCCTCAGAATCTGCAAGGTTCTCGACTGCAACGTCGGCGACATTATGGATGTCATAAATGAGGAGGCTGGCAATGGCGACAAGTAAAAAACTTGAAATTATCTACCATAACGGTCAGCCAGACGGCATCAGGTCTATAAGGCGTCATCTTTCAACAATGACGACCTATGTCATTCCGCGCCCTCTGCTCGCTGAGGCAAAGAAGATTACAGGCATCAACCGCCCCGGCATTTACTACCTCATCAACGAAAACGATGAAAATAAGATTGCGCAGATTTACATAGGGCAGACGCGCAACGGAGTCGTACGTCTGGACGACCACAACCGCTCCAAGGACTTTTGGAATAAGGCGATTATGTTTCTTGCAGATAGCAAGACTTTTTCCCTCGATATGATAAGCGGTCTTGAAGAATATGCCATTATGAAGGCGCACGAGTCAAACCGCTATAAGGTGGAAAACTCCGTCAAGCCAAAGTATGAAATTGATGAATACGACTTGCCTTCTATTGAAGAGGTGTATGAGGAAATACAGTTCATAATGGCAACGCAGGGTTATAAGATGAATGTGGTAAATGTTGAGGAATCTGCGGAGAATTTATTCCATACGACCACTAACGGTATAAAGGCATATGCAACTTACGACGGCGAAGAATTTGTGGTATTAACAAACTCACAAATAGATATTTCAAAAGATTGTCGCCTCGATAAATTGAACAAGCAGAGAGAAACGGCATTAAAAAACAGCGATATAGTTAAACGTGAGAGTGGATATTTCCTCAATAAATCACTTACGTTCACCAGCCCGAGTAGTGCGGCTTGCTTTGTGCTTGGCGGAAGCCGCAACGGCTGGATTGAATGGAAAAATCAGGACGGCAAAACGCTGGATGAGATTTATAGAAAGTAGTGGTGACTTTATGGAAAATAAGATAAAACATTTGGAAATGATACAATCAATTATAACAAGGATGGCGCAGAATTCTTTTATGATAAAAGGATGGTCATTGACATTGGTTGTAGCCATGTTTGCCTTTGTGCCCAAGACAGCATATTTATTTATTCCTATTGTAATCGTGCCTGTTTTAATTTTTGTATGCCTTGATGCTTACTATTTGCAATTAGAGAGAAGATATAGGAAACTTTACGACATAGTAAGAGAAAAAGAAGAATCCGATGTTGATTTTAATTTAAAAATAACTGAGCAATGTAAGATTAGAAATAATAAATATTGTAAGTGCCTGTTTTCTAAATCAATATTATTTTTTTATCTCCCCGTTTTGATTGTTTGTGTGGGAATTATTTTAGCATTATTTTTATGAGGCAATGAAGATGAAAGTATTTATAAGCTATCATAGAGCCGATACAAAGTATAGATATAAAGTCGAAAACATCTTAAATAATGCAGGAATAGATTATTATGCAGTCCCTGAAGATGCAGATTTTAACGGCAAAAAAGCTGAAACAATTAAAACTTTTATATGTAATCGCCTAAAAAAATGTGATGTTTTAATTTGTCTTATAGGTAGGGAAACATACAAACGCCCTCATGTTGACAGAGAAATTCATACTGCCCTAAAAGGCGAGCCGGGTGTTCGTTTGGGAATAATAGGTGTGTTGTTGGATACAAGGGGCGACACATTAAAAGGCATAGATTTAAAATCATTTCCTGTGAAATTATGGGATAATAAAAATTATGTTGTTTGGACTGAGTATAAAGACTTAAATAGAGACATTGTTGAATTAGTAAAACAAGCAGCAAACAATTCGCATAATGAAAATTTACAAACAAATCATTCAAATCCCTGCATGCCTTTAAGATCAACCCTTTATTATGATAATTAGGAGGGGATATAATGTATAGAGCATTTAATGTAACATTAGAGTCAAATAAGTATCTTGGTTATGCAAATGCGCAGCAATATGAAAATGATAAGTCAATATCGTTACAAAACTTGCGTAGAATTATTAATTCAAAAGATATGTTACAAGCATATGAAATAAAAAAATTGCTATTGCCAAGCAAACGATATGATATTTTCATTTCACATTCCCATAAAGATTTAGAGATCGCAAAAGGTTTGTCCGGTTATTTGAATGCACTTTGTGGCGTATCCTGTTTTATAGATTCTTTATATTGGGGCAATATAGACGAACTGCAGGAAGAACTTAATAGAATGCATTTACATAAGGACGAAGCTACAGGTAAAAAATATTTCGATCATCAAAGCACAATGGAAGTAGCCAAGCATGCCAATATGATACTTGCAAGCGCATTAACAGAGATGATTGATAATTGTGAATGTGTATTTTTCCTTAATACAGATAATTCTGTTATAAGAGGAACAGAAGCAATGAGTAAAAATGAGACATATTCACCGTGGATATACCATGAGGTTTTTACAACTTCAATAATACATAGAAAGGGGACGGGTAGGCGTGCAGCATTAGAGGAACAACAGATAAGGGATAACGCAATAAAACCATTACCGCAGTTTATTTATAATTTGGACTTGACGGGGATGACTATTTTAAATGATGGTGACATAATACATTGGCAAAGTGCTGTCAAGCATGATTACAATAATAATCCATTAGATGTATTGTACAAACTTAAACCTGAACGAAAGTGAAATCAGAGGATAAAAAATGCCTAAGAAAGAAGTAAAATCAAAAGAACAATCGTTGGAAACCGTCCTTTGGAATTGCCGCGTGGCGCTCAGGACTATTGGCAGCCTTGAAAAGAAGAGGGACGCCATCATTTCGCTTTGCTTTTTAAACTTTGCAAGCGTAAAATTTGAGCGTCGCCGCAAAGAAATTATAGAGCAGTATGGCGACGTGCCTGTATTTTTAGAGAAAGTTTCCTTCTACAACGCAGAGAACGTCTACTATCTGGACGAGCATTGCCGTTGGGGTTATATTGTTAAGAATGCAAGTGCGGACGATATTGCTGTTAAAATAGATAAGGCGTTGGCTGATATCGAGGCGAAGAACCCGCCGCTCAAAGGCGCCCTTCCTCAACAGCTGTTTGTTTCTTTAAATGCCGACAAAGCCGCAATGAAGTCGCTCATCGATGAAGTCAATAAAATCAATGAAGAGCGCTTTAAGGAAGAAGATTTAATCGGCAGGGTATATGAATATTTCCTGCAAAACTATGCTGCCTCCGGCACAAAGGAGGACGGTGAATTTTATACGCCTGCCTGCGTTGTAGAGCTCATCACCGAACTCATTGAGCCGTTCGACGGCGTCGTCTATGACCCTTGCTGCGGTTCCGGCGGTATGTTTGTGCAGAGTATGCGTTTTGTGGACGAGCATAAGGGCAACCGCAAAAAAGTTTCGGTCGTAGGGCAGGAATCCAATCCCGACACATGGCGCCTTGCAAAAATGAACCTGTCTATCCGCGGTATTTCCTGCGATTTGGGTGAAAAGAACGCCTCCACGTTCACCGAAGATTTACATAAGGACAGAAAGGTTCGCTATATTATGGCGAATCCGCCCTTCAATCTTAAAAAATGGCGCGGCGAAGATGAGCTTATAGGCGACCCCCGTTTTAAGGGGTGGGGAGCTATGCCTCCCGTTTCAAACGCTAACTATGCGTGGATATTGCATATGCTCTCCAAAATGGACGAAAGCAACGGCATTGCCGGTTTCCTCCTTGCAAACGGCGCCCTGAACGCAGGTGCTGGCGGTGACGATGAAGGTAGCGAAAATTCGGAATATATTATCCGTAAACAGCTTTTGGAGAGGGATAAGGTGGAGGCAATTATAGTTTTGCCCCGCGATATGTTCTATACAACGGATATTTCCGTAACGCTGTGGATTTTGAATAATAACAAAAAGGCTCACGAACTGAACGGCAGAATGTTGCGTGACAGAACTAATGAAGTGCTGTTTGTCGATTTGCGCCGTTGGGACGATAACACCGAAGAATATGTGCTTGACAAGAATAAAAAGAAGAAAAAGACGGTGCTCTCCCGTAAGCAGATAGAAAAAATTCGTGACCTGTATTTTGCTTGGCAGAGTGCTGACAGAAGTCTGTATAAAGATGTGCCCGAATACTGCAAGGCGGTTACGCTTGAAAGCGAAAACGGCATCAGGGCAAATAACTATACCCTTACGCCCAGCAAGTATATTGAGTTTATTGACCACGACCTTGATATCGATTTCTCCAAGGAAATGGCGCGTATTCAAAATGAAATGAAGGAAGTTATTGAACAGGAAAAGCAGTCGCAGCAGCTTTTAATTAAGGCATTTGAAGGTATCGGCTATGGCATTGAGTAATTATAAGTTAGGGGAGTTGATTTCAGAAGTTAATCGATATAATACAGATAAGCTATATGGTATAGATGTTGTTCGCGGCGTTTCAAATCACAAAACAATAATGAAAACGAAAGCTAGCATTGATGCCGATGTTATAGCCAAGTTTTTAATTATTCAACCCGATGAGTTTGTGTATAATCCACGCACAACGCGAATGGGTGAAAAAGTAGGATTAGCTTACAATGATACAAATTGTTCGCTTTTATTTTCTTTTAATAATATAGGATTCAAAATAAAAGATAAATCGCAAATATTGCCACAGTACTTATACATTTATTTTTGTAGGAACGAATTTGATAGATATGCAAGAATAAATTCATGGGGAAGCGCAACGGAACTATTCACATTCAAGGAAATGTGTGATATTGATATTGAATTGCCGCCGATAGAGGTGCAGCAAAAGTATGTTGATATTTATCAAGGTATGGTGAATAACCAAAAGGCATACGAGCGTGGCTTGGAAGACTTAAAACTTGTCTGCGATGGCTACATAGAAGACCTCCGTCGAAAGCTCCCTTCCGAACCGATAGGTAAATATTTATCTTTGAGCGATAGAAGAAACGATATAGGACTTGGGTTGGAAGCTGTTAGAGGAATATCAACGAGTAAAGAGTTTATTGAAACAAAAGCAGATATGGAAGGCGTAGGGTTAGCAAATTATAAATTAGTGCAGCCAAACTATTTTGCCTATGTTGGCGACACTTCAAGGCGTGGAGATAAGATTTCTCTTGCTCTGAATACGACGAATGAAACATTTTTAGTTTCTTCTATATCGTATGTGTTTACAACTTCTATCGATTTATTAGCAGAATATTTGATGTTGTTCTTTTCAAGAGATGAGTTTAATAGATATGCGCGTTTCAACTCTTGGGGGTCAGCAAGGGAATCGTTTAACTTTGACGACATGTGTAACGTTAAAATTCCCATTCCAGCTATCGAAGTGCAAAAGTCTATTGCGGATATATTCAAAGTTTATAACACTCGCAAGCGCATTAACGAGCAACTAAAAGCTCAAATCAAAGACATTTGCCCGATTTTAATTAAAGGCTCAATCGACGAAGCGAGGAGATGATATGAAGTGTATTAGCGCAATAACTCGCAGAGATATAATCGATGTAATTTGTTACGGCTTTGTAGTGGTTGATGACGTAGAAATTAAGATGACTTATTGGGGGAGGTTGGATGAAATTGCGTTTTTACAAAGAATATATCCGTTAGCTGAAATGCCGTCTTATGATAATCGTTATGCAAGTGCCTTGGGTGATATACGACAACATACTGTTAATAATAATGATTGGGATGATAACTGGGTATTCTCTGATGATAGATTCCATTTGGGCAATGGCAGTGAGGATGAACCACTTTTAAATTTTTTATGCGAAATGTTTCATCCTTTTGTTAGGAATGAAAAAGAACCATGGGGAGAGTTTTTAATTAAATTCAATGAATTACTTGCCCCTGATGGATATGAACTATATGAGAAAAGTCATATTTCTGGACGAGCTGTTTATGGTTACCATCGCTTAGATTTTATAGAAACAGATCCTCCAATAGAATTTGTTCATGCAGAGCTTAAAACGATTGGTAGTGGATCTTATGCTACAGTATCTAAATATTATGATAAAAGGTATGATAGGTGGTTTGCTGTAAAAAAGGCGAAGCAAAATTTAGATGACAAAGAACTAATCCGCTTTCGTCGTGAATTTGACGACATGAAAAAATTGAATTCACCCTATATTGTTGAAGTCTATACATATGACGTAAAAAAGAATCAATATATCATGGAGTTAATGAGTGAATCAATCGAAAAATATGTATTGAATAATAATGCGAATTTAGCATACTCTGTTAGAATAAATTTGATCATGCAAACTTTACGAGCAATTGAGTATATCCATACGAAAGGCTATTATCATAGAGATATATGCCCGAAAAATATTTTAATAAAGAAATATGATGATACCATAGTTGTAAAATTATCAGATTTTGGTTTAGTAAAAGAAAACAATAGTGAACTTACTTCGGATAGTACCGATATAAAGGGATACTATAATGATCCAGCCTTACAAATTGAGGGATTTAAAAATTATGGCATTCTGCACGAAATATATGCTTTAACACGACTTGTTGTCTTTATTTTAACAGGAAAAAATAACTATGATAAAATAAAAGATGCTAAGATCAAAAGCTTTTTAGCAAAAGGAACGAATCCTGATAAAAGTAAGCGGTTTCAAACAATCGATGAACTGAGACAAGCGGTGCGGTTGCTTTAGTCAAAAGATAAGGGTGTTATGATGAATACAGAAGAATTAACAGCATACATAAAAAACTATTTAGAAAATGATAAAACCCGTAGTGCAATTATGCTTACGGGTGCTTGGGGGCGTGGTAAAAGCTATTATATCCAGAATGTCCTTGCTAATGAATTAAATAAATGTAACTATGACATTGCAATAGTTTCTTTGTATGGTTTAAAAACAATAGCGGAGCTTAATAAAAGTATATATTTAGAACTCAGAGCGAAAAAGACATTAAAAAAATTAGCAAGCAAAAAGAAAAATAAAGAAACGAAAAAGAATAATAAATTATTTAATTGGTTGTGCAAACACGGCAAGGAAGCGGCAAGCGGAACGGCTTTGCTCGGAAAGACCATAATTAAAGGTGTTGCCGGATTTTTTAATGTGCCCGTGGAGTTTTCTGACAAAGATTTAGAGAAATTATATACCTCTATCAATCTTAATGGTAAACTTATTGTGTTAGAGGATTTAGAACGTTCCGGCATTGATATTATTGAAATAATGGGTTATGTGAATAACCTCGTAGAACAAGACGGCGTTAAAGTTTTGCTTGTTGCGAATGAAAATGAAATTATAAAATATGAGGTTAAAGAGGAAACAGATAAGGACGGTAAAAAAATACAGAAAAAAGTATCAACTAAGATAACGGAAGAGTATTTGCGTATAAAGGAAAAAACAGTTAGCGATACTATATCGTTTTATGCTGACATCAATGATTCAGTAGAAAATATTTTAAGATTGTTTAATAATCATTATTTCAATGAAGCACTTAAAGAAAAAACAGATGCAGGGATACCGCTTATTGTTGATGAAATTGAAAATGTAATGTTTGAGGTTAAATGTTATAATTTAAGAGCACTATTGTATTCTTGTCAAAAAACGTTGGATATGTTTCTTAAATCGCTGGGAGATTGCGAAATTTCTTATTTTCGTTTTGTGTTGTGTTCTAATACAGCATTCGCATTGAAGCTAAGTCAGAATAGTAATCTTGAATGGACAGATAATATAAAATCGCCTAATGAACTTGGTAGTTACCACTTCCCTTTGTATAGATGTTGTTATGACTATATTAAAAGACAGTTTTTTGATAGTGAACAGTTTAAGCGGGATGAGTCGGCATATATAAGGCAAAAAACTTTCGAAGTAAAGCAAAAAGATTTACAAACTGCATTGGATATATTATATATCTTTTACGAAAGAACAGAGACGGAAGTTTCAGCGGCAGTTGAAAAAATATATGAATACCTAAAGGAAAAAGAAAACTATTTCCCCTTGGGGCAGTATAGTAAGTTAGCAAACTATCTGATTGCAGCAAGGCAATGTGTTAATGATGAAAAAATAATCGACAGTTGCAAGGAAGAAATATTAAATAAGCTACATGGTACTGTCCTTAATAATGAAGTAATACATGATTTGACATATCATGACGGCATTGAACTTTGGACAGATAAGCAAAAAGACGAATATTCTGCTTTTAAACAAGAAATGCTGAAAGACACGAAGGTGGAAAGTATAGTTGTATTAGGAAAAATTTCTTCCCCCGATGATGTTAAAAAACTTGCGGATAGTATTTGTGATAACTTTGAAAGATATGTCGGAGGACGAGACTTCGCTGGGCGGTTAGATATGGATGGCATATTAGAGACATTACCAAATTGCAATGCCGGCTTAATTGGGCGTTTAAGAGGCGCAATTATGCAACTATATCGTTCTGTAAACATAGCTGACTTTTTGGCGGCAGATAAACCTGCGCTAACTCTTTTAAAAGAGGGAATAGCCAAAATGATTGCAGATGGCAAAATTGATGACAAAGTAAAAGCACTCCAACTAAAATGGTTTATTGGAAATTTAGATGATATTATAACAAGATTAAGTTAAGGTGGGAACAATGGACTATCATTTTACAAAAGGGAATTTTACAGAATCTGAACTTGAAAAGGCGATTATTGAGCTCTTCAAACAACAGGGCTATACATATTTGCATGGCGATGAAATTCATCGTCCGTTTAAAGATGTCCTTTTGTATGATGACCTTAAAGCCTTTTTGTTGTCACAATATCCCGATTTAACACAGTCTGAACTCAGTAAAATTATCAGCCGTCTGGACACCCTTTCATCTGTTCCTCTCTATGAAGGTAACCGCGATACATATCGGCTTGTTTCGGAAGGGTTTGATTTTGTGCGCGAAGACCCTTCAAAAATAGGACTTCATATCAATTTTATTGATTTTGATAATGTCGATAACAACTCATTTAAAGTAGTAAATCAGTTTATCGTGGAAGACGGGTATACACGTATTCCCGACATGCTCATATTTATCAACGGTATCCCTGTTGGCATATTTGAATTCAAGAGCGCCATAGAGGAAGGGAAGACAATATATAACGCGTGGGAGCAAATCACAATACGCTACGCGCGCGACATTCCTGCGCTTTTGAAATATACCGCCTTATCCGTTATTTGTGACGGTGCAAACACGCGGTTGGGTACGATATTTACGCCCTATGAATTTTATTATGCGTGGAATAAGGCGAATGAGCAAGATACCGTTGCCAATGGCATAAGTTCGTTATTTACAATGGTGGAGGGCGCATTTGCCAAAGACAGGGTTTTAAGCATATTACGAGATTTTATATTTTATCCCGATGACAGCGAAAAGCAGGAAGCGATTATCTGCCGTTATCCTCAGTTCTTTGCCGCCAATAAAATGCTTGCAAATATCAAAGCGCATAAAAAGCCCGAAGGTGACGGCAAAGGCGGTATATATTTTGGGGCGACGGGTTGCGGCAAGACATATACGATGCTGTTTTTATCGCGCCTTTTGATGCTGCGCGACAGGGATAATTTCCATAATCCGACAATCGTTTTGATAACAGACCGTGAGGATCTCGACACGCAGGCATCAAAACTGTTTGTTACGGCTAAAAAATATCTGCATGATGAAAATGTCCGCAGCATTGAAACTCGTGCCGACCTGAAAGAGACGCTTTCGGGTAGGGAAAGCGGCGGCGTTTATATTACGACTATTCAGAAGTTCTGCGAGGGGATAGGCGTCCTCTCTGAAAGAAGCAATATCATCTGCATTTCGGACGAGGCGCACAGAACGCAGACAGGTGTGGGAGCAAAACTCAAAAAGACGGATAAAGGCGTTTATACAACTTATGGTTTTGCCGAATATTTGCGCAGGAGCTTCCCTAATGCAACCTATTGCGGCTTTACGGGAACGCCTATCGATGAGGCCATTGCCGTCTTTGGCGATATTGTCGATTCCTATACAATGAAAGAGGCAAGCGATGACGGTATCACAGTCCGCATTGCCTATGAACCGCGCCTCGTAAGGGTAATTTTGTCGGAGGACGACGCGAAGGAAATTCAAAAGTATTACAATCGCTGTGCAGAGCAAGGCGCTAACGAGGAGCAAATTGAAGAAAGCAAGCGCGCGATGAGCAAAATGACGGCGATTTTAGGACATCCGGACAGATTGAAGAAGCTCGCCGCAGATATCGTTCAGCACTATGAAACTTTGTGTGATGAAAAGCCGGAAATTGTGCAGAAGGCAATGATAGTTTGTGCCGACAGGAAGTTGGCGCTCAGAGTTTTAAAAGAAATTTTAAAACTTCGGCCCGATTGGGGCGTTGCAAAAAAGTGCGAGGACGAAAGCTCTGTTCCTGCCGAAGATTTAGAGCAGATGACGGAGATACCAAAGATTAATCTTGTCGCAACCCGCAACCCCGATGACGAACAAGAATTATTTGACCTCTGTGGTACAAAGGAATACAGACAAAAGCTCGATGAGCTATTTAAAGATACTAAATCGAATTTTAAAATTGCAATCGTAGTAGATATGTGGATAACGGGCTTTGATGTTCCGTCACTTGCGGTGATGTATATCGATAAGCCGTTGCAGAAACATACCTTGATTCAGACGATTTCGCGCGTCAACCGCGTATTCGAGGGGAAAGACAAGGGACTCATCGTCGACTATATTGGCATCAAAGCCGAGATGATGGAGGCTATTAAAATTTATGGCGGTCCGCAGGAGAGTCCCGTCGATGAATTGAATATTTCTTTGGGAATATTCCGCAATCATTTGAAATTGATTGACGATTTACTATGCAATTTTAACGCAACAAAGTTTTTTGTCGGCGAGCCTTTGGAGCGCCTTATGTGTCTTAACCTTGCGTCTGAATATGTGCAATCGTCAAAAGAAATGGAAAACCGCTTTATGACACTTTCAAGAAAAATGAAGGCGGCATATAACATTGTTTTCCCTTCCGGTGAGCTGACGGAAGCGGAAATAGCAAAAGCGCAATTCTACCTTGCTATTCGTTCGATTATCTATAAGCAGACGAAGGGCGATGCCCCTGATGCTGAAATTATGAACAAAGTTGTGGAAGGTATGGTGCAGAAAGCAATCTCCTGTACTGGTGTGGAAAACATAGTTGACGAAAACAAATCGATTGATTTGTTCAGTGATGAGTTTGAAAAGCAGTTAAAATCCATAAAACTGCCTATTACAAAATTCAATGCTTTAATTAAATTGCTGCGCAAGGCGATTATTGGCTATGGGCACGTCAATAAGGTGAAAGCGATTGAGTTCGATGAGCGGCTGCGTAAAGTCGTGGAAATTTATAATACGCGAGATAAATTAGTCTTCACGAGCGAAGTGGTCGCCGACTTCGTAAATGACCTTTCCGATGAGCTCATTAAAATTTTTAAGGACTTGGGGGCGGACAAAACTTCCTTCGAGGCTATGGGCATTACATACGAAGAGAAGGCATTTTACGATATTCTCGTAAAAGTACGTGATGAGCACAGCTTTGTCTTCGCAGATGAAAAGTGTATTTCTCTGGCAAAAGAAATCAAGAAACTTGTGGATGACAAAGTTCAGTATGCTGATTTCTTTAATCGCGATGATATAAAAAATCAGCTGAATATGGATTTGACGGTTCTGCTCTATAAAAATGGATATCCGCCTGAATGGGACGAAGAAGTATTTAATAAGGTTATGGAGCAGGCAGAAAATTTCAAAAAGTATAACGGATAAACTTAATTCGGAGGAAGTATGGCTGGAAAAGATAATAAAAATGCACTGGCGGGGGCGTTTAATGAAGTTGTCGGCATTATAGAGAAGGCACGGGAAAGGGCGTATCGGAAGGTCAATGAAGAGCTAATTCTCATGTACCGCGACATCGGCAAATACATAAGCGAGCACGCGGAGAATGCAGTCTACGGCGACTCCTTTGTGGATGGACTAGCCGACTTCTTTGCGAAGAACTATCCAGACTTAAAGGGGTTTACTCGCCGTGGACTGTATCGAATGAAGCAATTTTACGAACTTTACAAGGACGACGAAAAAGTGTCACCGCTGGTGACACAATTGAGTTGGACGCATCACCTCATCATAATGTCAGCCTGCAAGAGTGCCGAAGAACGCCTATTCTATATGACTTTGTGCATCAAAGAGCGTTACAGCAAGCGCGAATTGCAGCGTCAGATAGACAGCGGATATTATGAAAGGTATATGCTCTCACAAAAGCCTGCAACACCCGCCATTGCCGAGGCGAAGAGGGCGACGGGCAATGTATTCCTCGATACTTATACGCTCGATTTCCTCGACTTGCCCGAAAGTGTTTCCGAGCGCGATTTTTCCTCGGCTATCGTCAATAACCTCAAAAATTTCATTTTGGAAATCGGCAAAGATTTTACGTTTATCGGTCAGGAATATCGCGTGCAGGTCGGCAACCACGACTATTTCATAGATTTGCTGTTCTTCCACCGAGGGCTATCCTGTCTTGTTGCGTTTGAACTTAAAATTGGCGAGTTCAAGCCCGAATATGTCGGCAAAATGAATTTATACCTCGAAGCTCTCGACAGAGATGTCAAGAAGGATAACGAAAATCCGAGCGTCGGCGTTATTCTCTGCGCCAGCAAGGATGATGAAGTAGTAGAGTATGCGCTCAGCCGAAGCCTTTCGCCGACGTTGGTATCGGAATACAGGCTGAAACTCATTGATAAAAAGCTGTTGCAGCGTAAACTCAAAGAGTATGTGGAGCTGGCAGAGATTTCAGGAAAAGACGACGAGGAATAAGTCGCTTGGTAAAACTTAAAACTATTCAATGGCGCAGGGGCAGTAGCTTTTGCGCCTTTTATAGTTGACGAGGCCGAAGTTGTATGCTATAATGCAAACAAATGTTTGATAATTTACGGGTGTGAAATGGCAGAAAAGAGAAAAAGAAGAACTTGGCGAAAGAATAATCAGGGCGAGCCGGGCGATAAAACCATCCACAAAAACAAGTACGGTTTTATAGAGATTGAAAACCCAATTTACTACAACAACAATCTTTATTTCTCGCCGCCCGAATTTTTAATGCGAAAGCCCACGCCCGAAGAGCGCAGGGAGATTGTAATCAACTACATAATAAAACACAGCGGGCAGCGAATT